>NZ_JBLRVZ010000011.1:10605-262651 GCF_048159505.1 Streptomyces sp. T028 | reverse complement strand
CGGATCACCTCCGACAGATACGCCGGATCCCCCTGCCCACCCGGCCGCGCCAACACCAGACGCGCACCCACCGACAAAGGCCAGAACAACTCCCACACCGACACGTCAAAACTCACCGACGTCTTCTGCAACACCACATCATCCGCACCCAGCCCGAACCGGCCCTGCATCCACAACAACCGGTTCACAATCCCCGCATGCGACACCACGACACCCTTCGGCACGCCCGTCGACCCCGACGTGTACATCACATACGCCGCACCCCCCAGCCCCGTACGCACCGGCGCCATCACCTCATCAGCCACCCCCACCGCCTCCACACACACCACCGGCACACCAAGGCCCGCAGGAAGCACACCTGTCAGTACACCCGTGGTCACCACGCACACCGGCCCCGCATCGTCCAGCACGAACCCGATCCGGTCGGCCGGATACGACGGATCCACCGGCAGATACGCGGCACCGGCCTTCAACACCGCCAGCAACGCCACGACCAGATCGACCGACCGCTCCAACATCACCGCCACCACCGACTCCGCGCCCACCCCACGCGCCGCCAACACCCCGGCCAGCCGCGACGCACGCTCGTCCAACTCCGCGTACGTCACCCGCTCATCACCGCACACCACCGCCACCGCGTCCGGAGTCCGCACCACCTGCGCCTCGAACAACTCCGGCAACGTCACCCCCGGCACCACCACACCCGTGTCGTTCCACTCCTCCACCACCCGCCGTCGTTCAGCCTCCGACAGCACCTGGACCTGGCTCACCCGCACCCGCGGATCAGCGACCACCGCCTCACACACGCGTACCAACCGGTCAGTGATCGACTTGACGGTTTCCGGATCGAAGAGATCCGCCGAGCCCGTCACCGACCCCCGCAACCCCACGGTCCGGCCGTCGCCGGCGGTCACCTCGCCCACCGCGATGTCCAGGTCGAACCTGGCGGGCAGCTGCCCCACCGGTGTCGACGTCACCCGCAGACCGGGCAGGTCCAAGGCTGCCTCGTCCGCGGTCTGACCGGTGAGCATCACCTGGAACAGGGGATGCCGGGACAGCGACCGGTCCGGTGCGAGCAGCTCCACGAGTCGCTCGAAGGGCACGTCCTGACGTTCCAGGGCCGCCAGGCTGGTTTCCCGCACCCGCCCGAGAACGTCGGTGAACGAGGGATCCCCGGACAGATCCGTACGCAGCACCAGCGTGTTGACGAAGAATCCGACCAACTCGTCCAGGGTCTGGTCGGTGCGCCCCGCCACCGCCGTCCCGACGGGGATGTCCTCCCCCGCGCCCAGCCGCGACAGCAGTACCGCCAACGCCGCCTGGACCACCATGAACACCGTGACGCCCTGCTCGCGCGCCAACGCCGCCAGGCCGGCGTACACGTCCTCGGGGACGTCCAGCGCCTCCGTGTGACCCCGATGCGAGGCAACGGCAGGCCGCACCCGGTCCGCCGGCAGCACGAGTTCCGCGGGTGACCCCGCCAACGCCGCACGCCAGTAGCGGACCTGGTCGGCCAGTACGCTGCCGGGATCCTCCTCCTCGCCCAGCACCTCCCGCTGCCACAGCGTGTAGTCCGCGTACTGCACCGGCAACGGTTCCCACTGCGGCGCACGCCCCTCACACCGCGCGGCATACGCACGGGAGAGGTCACGAGCCAGTGGCCCCAGCGACCAGCCGTCACCCGCGACATGGTGAATCACCAGCACCAGCACATGAACGTCCGGACCGGTCTCGATCAGCAGCGCTCGCACCGGCACCTGCGCCGAGAGGTCGAAGCCGTACCGTGCCTCAGCCGCCACCAGCTCCGCCACCTGCTCCTCGGCGGCCCGCGTGACCCGCAGCAGTACCGGCGCCACCTCGCCGGGCGCCAGCACCTGCTGGAACGGCTCACCGTCCAGCACGGGGAACACCGTGCGCAGCACCTCGTGACGCGCGACGACATCCGACAGCGCCGCCCCCAGCGCGTCGACGTCGACCCGCCCGGTCAGGCGCAACGCGGCCGGCAGGTTGTACGTCGGACTCGGTCCCTCCAGCTGCGCCAGGAACCACAACCGCCGCTGCGCGAACGACAACGGCACCCGGCCGGGCCGCTCCCTCCTCACCAGACGCGCGCGCGCCGGACCGGTCTCGCCGAGACGCGCGACCAGACCCGCCGGAGTCGGCGCCTCGAAGAGCGTCCGGACGCCCAGCTCGACACCGAGGCGTGCCCGGACCCGGGACGCCAGACGGGTGGCCAGCAGAGAGTGCCCGCCCAGACCGAAGAAGTCGTCGTCCGGCCCGACCCGTTCCAGGCCCAGTACGTCGGCGAAGGCCTCGCACAGCAGGCGCTCCGCACGGGAGGCGGGCTCACGCCCACCGCTCGTCTCCGCGATTCCCGGCTCAGGCAGTGCGGCGCGGTCGAGCTTGCCGTTGGCGGTCAGGGGCAGCGCGGACAAGGACACGATCACCGTGGGGACCATGTGACCGGGCAGTCGCCCGGCGGCGTGACCACGCAGGTCCGCGGCCAGGCCGTCGTCCGGCCGGGCATCGGTGTCGTCGCCGTCCGGGACGACGTACGCGACGAGGCGCTTGTCACCGGCACTGTCCTCACGGGCGACCACCACCGCCTGAGCAACCTGCGGATGGGCGGCCAGAACCGCCTCGACCTCCGCGGGCTCGACCCGGAAGCCCCGCACCTTCACCTGGTCGTCGGCCCGCCCCACGAACACCAGCTCGCCATCAGCCGTCCAGCGGGCCAGATCCCCCGTCCGGTACATCCGCTCACCCACACCACCGAACGGACACGCCACAAAGCGTTCGGCGGTCAGGGCCGGCCGGCCGTGGTAGCCGCGGGCCAGCCCCGCCCCCGCCACATACAGCTCGCCCGCCACCCCGGGCGGAACCGGGTGCAGATACCCGTCGAGGAGGTACACGCGGGTGTTGTCCAACGGCCGGCCGATCGGCAGCACCTCCGGCACCGCCCCGGCATCGGCAGCCACATACTGCGTCGCGCACAACGTGATCTCGGTCGGCCCGTACAGATGCCGCACCGTCACGCCCGGACACGCCTCCAGCACCGACGCCACCGCCGACGCGGGAACCACGTCCCCGCCCGTCAGCACCTCACGCAGCCCGGCGAAGCACCCCGGATCCTCCTCCGCCAACACCCGCAACAGCCCTGCCGTGACGAACACATGAGTCAACGCTCGCGCGCCGACCAGCGAACGGATCAGCCCGCCGTCCAGCTCGCCCGCCGGAGCCAGCACCACCGCCCCGCCACCCGCCAGGGTGACCCACAGCTCCAGCACCGAGGCGTCGAACGCGTACGGCGCATACCCCAGCACCCGTGCCGACTCGCCCCAGCAGCGGTCGGACACCAGCTCGACCAGATCCCGCTGAGTGACCACCACACCCTTCGGCACGCCCGTCGACCCCGATGTGTACATCACATACGCCGCCGCATCCGGCCGCACCGGCCCCGGCACCACCTCCAGGTCCACCGCCGCAAGCTCCATGACCAGAGCCGGGTCGTCCACACACACCACCGGCACACCCAGCCCCGGCGCCAGACCACCCACCGTCACCACACACACCGGCCCCGCGTCCGCCAGCATGAACCCGATCCGCTCCGCCGGATACGCCGGATCCACCGGCAGATACGCACCCCCCGCCTTCCACACCGCGAGCAGCGCCACCACCAGATCCACCGACCGCTCCAACATCACCCCCACCACCGACTCGGGGCCCACGCCACGAGACACCAACACCCCAGCCAACCGCGACGCCCGCACATCCAACTCCGCGAACGTCAGCTCCTCCTCACCGCTCACCACCGCCACCGCACCCGGCACCGACGCCACCCGCTCCGCGAACAACACCGGCCACGACACATCGGCGACGGCCACCGCCGTGTCGTTCCAACCCGCCACCACCTGGTGCCGTTCCGCATCCGACAGGACGTGCACACGCCCGGCTCGCTCGGTGGGAGCGGCATGGGACATCCAGGACAGGACGTTCACGAAGCGTCGGGCCACGTCCTCGGCGTCGTGGGAGCTGTAGGTTTCGGGGTTCACGTCCACGGCGATCTGGAGCGCCGCATCGGCCGATCGGTCGTACAGGGAGATGTCGATGTCGTCGACGGGGCCGTTCGAAAGGTTGTGGGCCGTCGCCGTGCAGTCCCCGAAGCGCACCCCGTAGTCGAAGGACATGACGTTGACCGTCGTACCGAAGAGGGGTCCCGAGCCCACCCGGTTGAGGTCTCTGAGCATGTCCGTGTGCTGGTAGCGCTGGTGCCTGAGCGCGGCGCGGACGTTCCGTGACGTGGCCCGTACCACGTCCGCCAGGGGGGCGCGGGGGTCCAGGTGTGAGCGTACGGGGACGACGTTGCTGCTCATCCCGGGAATCGCACGCGTCCTGCCGGTTCGCCCCAGCACGGGAACGCCCATGGTGACGTCGTCGGCCCCGGTGAACCGGTGGAGCCAGGTGGCGCCCGCCGCGAGCGCCAGTCCGGCCAGACTGGTTCCGAGCCCTCGGGCGGCCGATCTGACCCGCGCCGCCTGGTCCACGTCGATCTCCAACACGTGCCGACGGGGCAGGAACTGTGCCCGGCGGACGGGAGAACCGCTCACCGTCACCGTCTCGGGGCAGTCCGCGAGCGACTCGCGCCAGAATTCTCCGTCCTTCACGAATTCCGCCGACCGCCGGTACGCGAGGTCCGCTTCCAGCAGGAAGGCGGACGACGGCAGTGCGGGTCCGGACGGGTCGTTCTTCGCCAAAAGCGCGGCGTAGATCTGTTCCAGCCTGGCGACCAGCACGGCGCCGCTGAACCCGTCGCTCACGAGATGACTGGCGCTCTGGTACCAGAAGTGACGTCGCTCCGCTATCCGCAGAACCGCGTTGGTGACCAGCGGCCCCTGCGCGAGATCGAGCGGCCGTTTCATGTCGGTCCGCATCCAGTCGAGCGCGGCCGCCGCGGGGCTGTCGGACGAGCTGAAGTCCAGAACGTGGACGGGAAGCGTGTGGGGCGGCACGGGATATTGCCGCACCTCGGTTTCCGTACCTCGGAAACAGGCGTGGAACGTGTCGGCTTCGCGCAGCATCCGGCGAAGCGCGGCCACGAAGAGATCGACGTCCAGATCTCCTTGGATATCCAGGTATTCACCGACGGTGTGGATCGGGTCGGTCGGCCCGAGTTGCTGGGCGTTCCAGATGGCCCGCTGCGCCGCCGTCAGCTCCCGACCGTCAACCGCAGCATGCATACCTGGACTCCTCGACTGTCGACCGCCCGTTGGTGACACAGTTGCCCACTTCGCGTCCGGTCGGCGGACCGACCTTCAACGTGTCAGGACTGGCTCTTTTCCATCGCTTCGATCAGGCTCTTGGGACGGAGGTCACGCCAGTTCGACTCGATGAAGTCCAGGCATTCCTGGCGGCTCTTCTCTCCGAATATCACCTGCCACCCCGCCGGCACGTCGACGAACGTGGGCCACAGCGAATGCTGGCCTTCGTCGTTCATGAGCACGAGGTAGTCGGCGTCGGGGTCCTCGAACGGGTTCGTCATTTTGGTTTCCTTTCGGGTCGGTCGTCGTTCTTCCGCAGAAACTCGATGATGCTCGCGTTGACGTCGTCGGGGCGTTCGAGGTAGCCGAGGTGGCCGCAGGCCGCGATCTCGACGAAGTCGCAGTCCGGAATGGCTTCGGCGACTTCGGCGCCCAGCAGAGGGGGCGTGATGAGATCGTCGGAGAACGCGATGACCCGGCAGGGGGCCGTGACATTCCGCAGTGCCGGGCGCCGATCGGCGCCGGCGAGACCGGCCCAGGTCTGTCCCGCGGCCACACCCCCGCCGTTGTCGGGGAGTTGGAAGACATCCAGCCAGAGTGAGATCGCGTCCTCGTTGTCAAGGGTGGCGGGTGAGAGCATCTGGAAGACCGACGTGGCCGCGGAGTACTCCGGCGGGAGCTGGACGCCGGATTCCGCGAGCACGCGATGAGCCGCCTCGTGCGCGCGCCGGGCCGCGTCGGAACGCGCCTTGGTCGACATCAGCACGGCACAGTGGACGAGGTGCGGGGATGTGATCAGCAGCTCCTGCGCGATGAGGGCGCCCAGGGAGACCCCGACGATCCGGCAGGGTGCCAGCCCCAGCCCTTCGATCAGGCCTCTCGTGTCGCTCACCATGTCCGCGAGTGCGTATCTGCCCGGAGGACGGTCGGACGGCGGGATTCCGCGGTTGTCGAAGGTGATGGCCTCGTAGCCCGCGCGGACGATCGCCGGAGTCTGGTGCACGGTCCACACCCGTCCGGCGGCGCCCGTGCCCATGATGAAAAGAACCGGCTCGCCCGATCCGTGCCGTTGATAAGCGAGTCGGATGCCATTGGTCAGCAACTGAGGCACGTGTTCACCACTCAGCGCCATATCCGCTTCCCATGGTCCGGCAATTGTCGTTGTGACGGGTCGCCATGACGTGGCCCACGAGCCGGTCTTCCTCCCCTTTTGCGAGCAGACGATCGGCCGGCCCTCGAACCCGGTCCTCATCGTCCCGTTACGGCTGGGGCATGGCAGCACCACATGGCCTCATGACCAAGGAGCCAGCCCCGACGAATACTGTCTCGTCGGCCAGGGCGGCGCAATACGACGGGTGCTGTTCAACTGCGGCGTGGACGCACTTGAACAGCAGACGTTCCGGGCCGCCGACAACTGACTTCGGTGTGCCGAGTCCCTATGGTGTGTCGGGAGTGAGTGCGGTACCGGCGAAAAATCCCCGAGGCTGACGCGACAATTCCGGTGGAGGAGAGACGGATGATCCGCAAGTACGTGAGAAAAGTCGTCCACTGGACGGAGAGGAAGAACCGTCAGCACTCCCTCGTGCCCACGACCCCGTTCATCACCGACGAGAAGTTCCCCTGGGCGCACCTCATCGAGGCACGCTGGCAGGAGATACGGGCGGAGCTGGACACGGTGTTGTCGTACCGGGACGACTTGCCGAACTTCCAGGACATCTCCCAGGTGCAGCGCGCACTGACCCAGGACGACCAGTGGAAGACATTCATTTTCCACGGGTACGGCTTCACCTCCGCCGACAATCTCCGAAGGTGCCCGAAGACCGCCGAGGCACTCGCCGGTATCCCGGGTCTGACGACCGCCTTCTTCTCGGTGTTCGGCCCCGGAAAGCGGCTGCCCGTGCACCGCGGCCCCTACAACGGTGTCCTGCGGTATCACCTCGCGCTGAAGATCCCCGAGCCTGCCGAATCCTGCGGCATCGAAGTCGGCGGCGAGACGCGGCACTGGCGGGAAGGTGAGGGAATGTTCTTCGACGACACCTATCCGCACTCGGCCTGGAACGAGACCGAGGAGGACCGGGTCGTGCTGTTCCTGGACGTCGTCCGGCCGGTTCGCTTCCCCTTCAGCCTCGTCAACCGGCTCGTCATCTGGACGATCTCCCAGTCCCCCTTCATCAAGAGTGCCCGGCGGAACCAGGAGGCCTGGGAGGAGCGGTTCGAGCAGTTGCGTGCCGGCAAGGCGTAGCCGGTCACGTCCGATCGACGCGCTGCGCCTCGTGCTCGATGTGGTCGCCCAGCCTGTCGATGCCCTCGGTGATGTCGGCCCGGGTCAGGTAGCTCGTCGACAGGCGGATGCTGAAGTCGCCGCCGCCCTGGGGATAGAAGTAGGACATCGGTGTCCAGATGACGCCGAAGTCCTGCGCGGACCGGGCGAGCGCCTCGTTGTCCGCGCGGAACGGAACCCGGACGGTGAGGAAGAAGCCGCCGCTCGGCGCGTTCCACCGGACGTGCAGGGCTTCGCGGACGCCGGGCGGGAAGCGCCGCTCGAGCTGCCGGAGGGTGGACTGCATGGCCTCCTGGTAGAAGGCCGACGTCTCGTGGTTGAGCCCGGCGGCCTGTCCACCGCCCGCGAGCAGCATGCCGGCGACAGCGGCCTGGCTCAGCGGCGACGTGTTGACCGTCACCATGCTCTTGATCTTGGCCAGTTCGTCCGCCAGCAGCCCGGTCCGGCCCGTCGTGTCCGCGACCGGCTGGTCCGCGACGGCGAACCCCAGGCGGGCGCCCGGGAACAGCGACTTCGAGAAGGAGCCCAGATGCACCACCCGGCGGCGCCGGTCGAGGGCCTTCAGCGTCGGCAGCCGCTGTCCGCCGCTCACCAACCGGTAGGGGCTGTCCTCCAGCACGAGGAAGTCGTGACGGTCGGCCAGGTCCAGCAGTTCGTGCCGGGTCCGCAGCGGCATCGTGGCGCCGGACGGGTTCGAGTGGTCGGGTACGACGTAGAACGCGCGCGGCCGGCGGCCTCGTGCGGACTGGGCCCGGATCGCCTGCTCCAGGTCGGCACAGCGGAACCCGTCCTCCTGTTCTTCGACCGGGACCAGTTCGACGTCCAGGAGGCGGGCGGCACCCGTGATCCCGACGTAGCAGGGGCTGGCCACCAGGAGTACGTCGTCGCGGTCGGCGACGAGCGCCCGCACGGCCAGGAGCATCGCCTCCTGGCAGCCCACGGTGACCACGACGGATTCCGGGGCGACGTCGATGCCCTCGTCCTGGCGCAGCGACTCGGCGATCAGTTCACGGATCCGCCCGGCGGTCGGGCCGTACTGGAACATCGCGTCGCGGATGTCCTCCGGAGAATTTCCGTTGTCCGCGAGGTGATCCAGGTATCGCTGAATGTGCTGGAATATCTGGCCGGTGTCGAAGAAACCGTCGTAGGGGCGGCCCGGGGCGAACGAGATGGCTTGCGGATATCGCAGGGTGATCTCGTTGAGGAAATTCATTGTGTCCAGCGTGGGATCCGACACGCTGCCGTGGAGATCGGCCCTGTGGAGTACGACTCCGGGGAGATTCTCGGTTGTCAACGTCACCCTCCTGCACGAATTCCGGGGTGTGCGCTGGTCCGGGATGCTAACAGCGCGTCTCCGGGTTTCACCAGTGACCGCAAACCAGTGACCGCGAGCGCGCAATCGGCGGAGGCGGGAAGCGTGTTGTCAGCCGAACCCGCAACGGGGATACTCGGCTGACGAATTGCCGACGAAGAGGCGAGAGACGAGCGAAGAGGCGGATGCATTTCGCCTTCCGGTCTGCCCGCGGCCAGGCTCCCACACGACGCGGAACATGATGACGAAGGAGGTCCGCGCCCCCATGGCTGGAGGCACGGGGCCGGCTGGGCTGCGCCTCGGTGACTCGGTCACCCGCCAGCAGGTCAAGCCCGGCACGCTCAAACGGATCATCCCCTATGCGAAGCCGTACCGGTGGCGTCTGGGACTGCTGATGCTCGTGACGGCGTCCGACGCGGTCATCACCGTGACGAATCCGCTGATCCTCAAGTCGATCATCGACGACGGTGTCGTGCCGGGCCGGCTCTCGGTCGTCGTCGCGCTGTCCCTGGCGATCGCCGCGCTGGCGCTGCTCGACATGCTGGTCCTCTACGTGCAGATCAGGTGCTCGGCCCGGATCAGCCAGGACCTCATCTACGACCTGCGCACCCAGGTGTTCCGGCATGTGCAGCGCCAGCCCCTGGCGTTCTTCACGCGGGCGCAGACCGGGTCCCTCGTCAGCAGGCTCAACACGGACGTCGTGGGCGCGCACACGGCGGTGACGTCCTTGCTGTCGCAGGCGGTGTCCACCGTTCTCACGCTGCTTCTCGTGTTCGCCGCCATGTTCTACCTGTCCTGGCAGATGACGGTCGCCGCGCTGGTGGTGATTCCCCTGTTCCTGCTTCCGGGGAAAATGATCGGGAAGAGGCTGCAGCGGCTCACCCGGGAGCAGATGCAACTGGACGCCGACATAGCCTCCATGATGAACGAGCGGTTCAACGTCGCGGGCGCGCTGCTCGTCAAGCTCTACGGGCGGCCGGACGACGAGTCCAAACTGTTCGAGGGCCGGGCGGGCCGGGTCCGCGACATCGCGACGGTCACCGCGGTGTACGGACGCTCCTTCTTCCTTCTCATGGGCCTGGTGACCTCTCTGATCACGGCGCTCATGTACGGGTTCGGCGGCAGCCTCGTCATCGACGGGAAGTTCCAGCTCGGCACCCTGGTCGCGCTCATCACCCTGTTGACCCGGCTGTTCGGTCCGATCAACCAGCTGTCGAACATGCAGGTGAACGTGCTGACCGCGCTGGTGAGCTTCGACCGGGTCTTCGAGGTGCTGGACCTGAAGCCGCTCATCACTCAGCGTCCCGGTGCCCGCCCCGTCACTACCGCCTCGGACGAGGGCGCGCCGGAGATCGAGTTCGACGGGGTCTCGTTCAGCTACCCGGCCGCGGGCGAGGTCTCCCTGGCGTCCCTGGAGTCGATCGCCGCGGTCGTCCCCGAACGCGCGGACCGTGTGAAGGTCCTGGACGGGGTGAGCTTCCGCGCGCCCGCCGGTCGTCTGACGGCACTGGTGGGCCGTTCCGGGTCGGGCAAGACGACGGTCACCCGGCTGGTGCCCAGGCTGTACGACCCCGACTCGGGGACCGTGCGCATCGGCGGCCACGACATCCGGGACGTGACCCTGGAGTCGCTCCGGGAGACGATCGGTGTGGTCAGTCAGGACGCCCATCTGTTCCATGACACGATCAGGGCCAACCTGGCCTATGCCCGGCCCGACGCGGCCGAGCGGGAGATCGTCGAGGCGTGTCGTGCCGCACAGGTCTGGGACGTGATCTCCTCGCTGCCCGACGGGCTCGACACCGTCGTGGGTGATCGCGGCCACCGCCTCTCCGGCGGCGAGAAGCAGCGGATCTCCATGGCACGGCTGCTGCTGAAGTCCCCGTCGGTCGTGGTGCTGGACGAGGCGACCGCGCACCTGGACTCGGAGTCGGAGGCGGCCGTCCAGCGCGCTCTGACGACCGCGCTGGAGGGCAGGACATCGCTCGTGATCGCGCACCGGCTCGCCACGGTCCGCGACGCCGACCAGATCCTGGTCATCGACGCGGGCAGGATCGCCGAGCGCGGGACCCATGAGGAACTGCTCGCGGCCGGCGGTCTCTACGCGGAGGTGTACCGCACGCAGTTCGCCCCACAGAAGACGGCGACGGCGGAGCCGTGAGCGACGGCCGGTCGCTACCGCGCCGTCGTCCCGCCCCGCGGGGTCTGCCAGAACATCCCGTCCGGTGAGCCGACCAGCCCGCCGGGGAAGAGCGGGGTCTCGTCCTCGGAGTCCTCCCCCAGCATCGCCTGGCTCTGGATCTGGCCGCTCTCCCGCATCGCGTTGCGCACCACCTGGGAGCGGAAGAGGGGGACCATGGTCGCGTCGCCGCCCGTGGCGAGCTGGTCCACCGCTTCCGAGAACTCCACCGACCTCGACCTGAGATCCGCCACGGTGGTCCGCCCGTTGGTGAGAGCGGTCTCCCCGGAGGCGACACCGCCGACGAGTTCGATGAACGACTCGAACTCGGTCCCGGAGCTGCCGGTGACCTGCTTCGCCTGCCAGAAGTACGACCCCTCGGTGGCGTTCATGTCGTAGAAGGCGACGAGGAACTCGTAGAAGACGCTGTACTCACGGCGGTATCTGGCCTCGAACTCCCGGAAGGCCCTCTCTTCGTCGACCCTCCCCGCGAGGACGCTGTTGATCGAGCGCGCGGCCAGCAGGGCACTGTAGGTGGCGAGGTGCACGCCGGACGAGAACACGGGGTCCACGAAACACGCGGCGTCGCCGATGAGGACCATGCCGGGACGCCAGTACGCCGTGGCCTGGTAGGAGTAGTCCTTGCGCACCCTCAACTGCCCGTACTGGCCCGTGGTGACGCGCTGGGCGTCGGCCAGGTACTCCTTGATCAGAGGGCATTCGTCGATCAGCGCGAGCAGCGCCTTCTCGGGGTCGCCCTGGACCTTCTGCGCCATGTCGCGCCGTACCACCGCCCCGACACTGGTCAGTTCGGGGGTCAGCGGTATGTACCAGAACCAGCCGCTGCCGAACGCGGCCGAGAGGATGTTCCCGGAGTTGGGTTCGGGCAGCCGTTTGCCGCCGGTGAAGTAGCCGAAGAGGGCGAGGTTCCTGAAGAAGTCCGAGTACTTCCTGGTGCTTTGGGCGCTGCCGTGGATCTGGCTCTTGTTGCCGGACGCGTCGACCACGTACCTGCTCAGGATCTCGTGCTGCGTGCCGTCCTCGCCGGTGCAGCCGACTCCGCGCACCCGGGCCTCGTCGTCCAGTACCCGGCTCACCGCCGTCCCCTCCCGGACGTCCACGCCGAGGCGTCGGGCATGGTCCAGGAGGATCTGGTCGAACTTCGACCGCTCCACCTGGTAGGCGAAGGACGACGGCCCGGCCATCCTCGGTGACACCGAGAAGGAGAAGGTCCAGGGGTCCGGGTTCGTTCCCCAGCGGAACGTTCCGCCGCGCTTCTTCGTGAAGCCCGCGGCGGCCAGCTCGTCGGCGACGCCCGTGAGGCGGCAGACTCCGTGCACCGTGGCCGGCAGCAGCGACTCACCGATCTGGTACCGCGGGAACCTCTCCTTCTCCAGGAGCACCACCCGGTGTCCCTGGAGGGCGACGAGAGCGGCGAGGGTCGAGCCGGCCGGGCCGCCCCCCACCACGACGACGTCGGCTTCTTCTGTCTGCGCCTGCTCCATGCTGGTCCTCCGCTCGGTGGCACCGCGGACTGCCCGTGGCCACTACCCGTGCTCAGTAGCTCAGTTCCTGACCGGCGGCGTGCTGCCGGTCGACCGCCTCGTAGAGGGCTTTGATGTTGTTGCTGCCGAAGGTACGTCCGCCGCGCCGGTCGATGAGCTCGTAGAACAGCGTCTGCCGGGGGTGCCGTGATTCGGTGAAGATCTGGAGCATCAGGCCCCAGTGGTCGCGGTCGGCGAGGATGCTGAGCTCGCGCAGTTCGTCCACCGGCACCGCGAGCGGGCCGAGCCGTTCGGTCAGCACGTCGTAATAGCTGGACGGGGTCGACAGGAAGCGGACACCGCGTTCCGAGAATTCACGCACGGCGGCCGTGATGTCGTCGGCGAGGAACGCCACGTGCTGCACGCCCGCACCGTCGTGAGCCCGGACGAACTCGTCGATTTGTCCCGGCTTCTTCGTGATATCCGGCTCGAGGATCGTCAGGGTCAGTCCGCCGGACTCGTTCTGGACGACTTTGGAGTCCATCGCCTGGGCACCGACGATGATTCTCTCCTCGAATATCTGCGTGAATCCGAATATCGACCGGTAGTCGTCCACCGTGCGGTCGAGCTCACCGGAGGGGACACAGACGGCCAGGTGGTCGATGCTTTTCAGCAGCCCTGGCGCCGTGTCCTTCGGACACTCCTCGACGATGAGGCCGGGGGCGAAGGCGCCGTCGGCCTCATCGCGCTCGACGAAGCGCTGCGCGACGTCACCGAACCCTCTCACCGAGGCGAACGTGACGCGCGCCCCCTCCTCCCCCCGTACGACGGGAGGTTCCACGGCGGCGGCGCCACGCGCCACGGCCTCGGTGAACGCCGCCTCGGCGTCGCCGGTCCCGACGGCGATGACGGCGACGCCATCACCATGGCGCCGGACGTAGTCGGCGATCGGATGGTCCTCGCCGAGTGCCGACGTCAGGAGGAGGGTGATCCCGCGCTGGCGCAGCAGCACCGAACGGCACCCGGGCAGTCCGGTCTCCGGCCCGCCGCGGCCCCGTATCCGGAAGCCGAACGCGTCGCAGAGGAAATCAGCCGAGCTTTCCGCGTCGGCCACGTAGAACTCAAGATGATCGATCGCACCAATGTCCATGGGATTCCCCCGGTATCAGAATCGCATCCGCGCGAGGGCGGCATTCGATGCAGCGATGTGTCGCACGCTACCCCACGATCACAGTGAAGGGGAACGAAGGCCGCCGTACGCGAAACAGCATGGTTTTCGCGTCGATTTCCGGCCGTGCCGTGCCGGTGCACCCGACATTGACGGCATTGCATTCGCTCAATAACCTACAGCTGTGTTTCCTGTTGCCTTCAGCGATGAGCAGCTCCTTTCCCTGCTCCGGGAAGCGAGCGATCTTCAGGCGGACCTCGACGCCCATCTCTCGGCGGCGGCGTTCGACGGCCTTCCACCGCATGGGCCGTTCGTCCTGGGAGCCATGGCGTTTCGCGGCGGGGCGGCCGGTGGTCTCAAGCACGTGCTGGGGATCAGCGACCGGCAGGCCGGCGAAATCGTGGACGCCCTGGTCGGAAACGGCTATCTGGATCTGCGCGTCGACCCGGCCGACCGCCGCCGGGTGCGGATCGGGCTGACCGATCGCGGCCGTGCCGTCGCCCTTTCGCTGTGGGACTTCCTGCGGACCACGAGGTGGCGTCAGTTCCCTTTCAGAGCGGGCGACATCGTCGTGAGCACCCCTGCCAAGAGTGGCACCACGTGGGTACAGATGATGTGTGCCCTGCTGATCCTGCGGACCGCGGACCTCCCGGCACCGATGCCTCGACTGTCCCCCTGGCTGGACGACATGGCGTGCTCTCGCGACGAGGTGTTCGCCTCGTTGGCCGGCCAGTCGCACCGGCGGGTGATCAAGACGCATACGCCGCTGAGCGACATCGTCATGGCGCCGGAGGTCACGTACATCGTTGTCGGCAGGCACCCGCTGGACACCGCGATCTCGCTGTACCACCAGAGCCGCAACGTCGACTCGCCTCCCGAACAGGAGCAGGTGTCGCCGCGGAAGTGGCTGGCCCAGTGGATCGAGGACGACTCCCCGCGCGAGGGGCAGCCGTCCTCGCTGTCGGGCATGATGTGGCACCTGTCGGACGCCTGGTCCCGCCGTGCCGACGACAGGATCCTCCTCGTCCACTACGAGGACCTTTCGGTGGACCTGTCGGGGGAGATGACCCGCCTGGGGCGGCACCTCGGTCTCGGCACGGGAGGCGGCGACTGGGCGGACCTGGTGACGGCCGCCTCGTTCGAGCGGATGCGCGCCGCCGCGGACCGGATCCAGCCCCTGGGCCCGGCCAGGAACAACACGGCCTTCTTCCGGCGGGGCGGGTCCGGATCCGGCGCGGCTCTGCTGACCGGCGGTGAACTGTCGAGGTATCACGCCCGTGCGGCCGCCCTGGCGCCCCCCGACCTCCTGCGATGGCTTCACCGCCGGTGAGCGGGGGGGCGGAGTGGCTCTCACGGCCAGTTCGTCATGTCCTGCGAGTAGCCCATCTCGGCGGCCAGCGACATCACGTCCTCGCTGTGCAGCACGTGCCGCAGGACCTCGTGGTTGCCGTACCACTTCGCGCGCTTCGGCAGGGTGATCGCGTTCATGGGCGTCATCCCCCGGACCGCCGGTTCCAGGAAGTGCGAGCGGTCCGTGCCGAGCCAGTCCGCCAGTTCGTCGATCGCCCGGGTCCGCTCCGACGCGGTGCCGATCAGGTCCTCGTACGTGAGCCGGAGGACGTCGATGTCCCTGTTCTGTGCGAGAAAGTCGAAGATCGCGGTGTGCGAGGCGCACCACTGGCTGGCGCAGACCTCCTCGAGCGGGGACCGGGTGAGGTCCTGCCATCCCGGCGGGAAGTCGAGTTTCCACCAGTCACGGCTCCACGGGCGTCCCGGCTCGGTGTATCCGGCGATGTCCAGGGGTGTGCTCACGGGAGCGTTGAAGAACCAGGGGGAGAGCCACGCCTCCCGGTAGCTGCTGATCGCCGCGCCCGGGTTGCGCGTGAGATGGATGACCCTGATGCGGGCCTCGGGGAAGAGCGCGCGCAGGGCGTCCATCTTGTAGACGTTGACCGGTGTCTTGGTGATGACCGTCCGGCTCTCCACGTCCTGCCGCGTCGCCCGCTTCCACGGTTTCGGGACGGCGAGGGGGGCGAACTCGATGACCGTGTCCCCGTGCGGTCCGCTCGGCCGCGGCGTGTCCGGGAGGATGCTTCTGATCTCGGCCGGCGACACGTCCGCGTAGTAGGGATTCACCTCCTTGTAGCGGGTCGCCAGCATCCTCAGCAGGGCCAGGCCGACCGACCGCACCGGATCGCCGCCCTGGTCCGGCCCGTCGGCCGCCTGGTCGCCGAGGGCCTTCTCCAGCATGTCCTCGACCTCTGCCAGGGTCAGCGGCAGCATGGGCCACTGCACGATCCAGCGCCAGAGGACGTCCTGGGCGTAGCGCGACCAGTCGACGCCGTTCCAGTCGTTCACCGGGTTGCCTACGTCGCTTCCCAGCTCCTGTTCGAGGAACGTCACGTCTCCGACGAGGCCGGAGATCCGCTCGGAGTCCGCCCCGTTGTCCGGGTACGTCCATCCCGCGAGCCGCAGGACGGGCTGCATCTCGGCCTGGAAGTGCAGCAGGTCGGGAGCACGCCGCAGGAGCTCGGTCAGCAGCGTCGTCCCGCCTCTGAACGGGGACGAGACGACCACCAGGTCCTTGACGGCGGTCCTGAAGTCGTCGACCGGGGTGCGGACCGTGCGCAGTTCGTCGAGCCGCCGGCGGGCGACGGCGATGACGGGATCGTGCGGGCCGTTTCCTGTGTCGGTTCCTGCCGGGTCGGGCTGACGGCTCCTCACCGCACACCTCCAGTGTCTCGCGCGTTGTCGGATGCTTGCCCGGGCTGCCCGATCGGCCCTGTCCGCGTCCGGCCGCCGTCCGGTGAGCGGCGTGATCGCCTCGTTCGCAGGGGGCTCATGAAGTGGGCACGGGCGCTGCCCCGCTGAACCGGGCGGCTTTGTCGCCCACGTCCTCGGCGTGCAGCCGCAGGGCCTGTTGCAGGGCGAACTCGGCGACGTAGGCGCGGAACGCCTCGAGTGGTTCTTCCGCGAGGTTCAGCATGCTGCGGTTCGGCACCACCGCCGGGGCGCGCAGCGCGTCGGCGGCCCGCCCGACGGCCGCGTCGACCACGTCGGGCTCCACGACCTCGTCGATCAACAGGCGGGCGTCCGGTTCCGTGGCCCGGATCCGCCGTCCGCCGAGGATGACCTGGCGGGCCAGGCGCGGTCCGGCGACCTGGCCGAGCCTCAGGTTGGACACGCCCGGGATGATCCCCTCCTGAGCGGCGGGCAGGCTGACGTAGGCGTCCGCACCGGCGATCACATGGTCGAACACCAGCAGCAGCTGGCAGCCGCCGCCGATGGCGAACGTGTCGACGGCGGCGACCCACGGCTTCTCGACCGTCGCCGACCGCCAGGCGTCGTCGCGCTCGACGAGGACCCCTCGGACGAGCTTGCTGATGTAGCCGAGTTCACGCCGCAGCAGGAAGTCGACGAGGGAGATCTCCCCGGCGTGCAGGGCCTTGAGATTGATGCCGGCGCTGAAGACGCGCCGGCCCCGGTAGCGGGGGTGGGTCATCGTCCCGCCGCGCACCACACCGACCTGCACGGCGGGATCGAGCAGGGCCAGGTCGACGGCCGTCTCCATGTCGTCGACCTGGAGGTTGTCCTCGGCGTTCAGACAGTCGTCCCGGCACATGGTCAGATGGGCCACGCCGTCGCGGCGCTCCAGCCGGACCGACGTGGTCTGGAGGACTCCGGTCCTGCGGAACGCCGGGAGCAGCCGCAGCGCGCGCTCGGTCGGCTGGAGCATCGACGTCAGCAGATGCCCGCCGGCGGCCGGAGAGCGCAGCACGCCGCGCAGGAAGATGCCCTGGTCGATCTCCCGGCCGGCCTTGTCGGCCCGTGACTCGGCGGGGCCCGCGGGCGGCACCAGGGCGGGGAAGGCGTCGGCCGCCGCGGCCACCAGTTCCGCGAGCCTCGGGCGCGCCGACCGCCCGTCGGTGAGCCGGTCGTAGATGTCGTCGGCGTGCCGGTCCATGAACGCGACCCGCAGTCGCCTGACCCGGTCCGCCGTCGGCTCCCCGGTGCGGGCCACCGCGTCGGCGATCCGGGTCAGGTCGCGGCACAGGTGCGTCTCCAGCCCGTCGGACGCCTCCGTCGTCACCGGCCCGCCCCCGAAGAAGCCTGGCGGAGCATCCGGTCGCACGCCGCCAGGTGGGCGCCGAGCGCCTCCTCGAAGCTGGTCGTCGCGGCGTCGCGCATGAGCTGCCGTCTGATCGCCAGCTCGCGGCCGGAGCGCGGTCCGGCGGCGGCGGCCGCGGCGGCCAGCGCGGCGGCCGGCGTGTCGGCGATCTCGTCGAGCAGGCCCAGCGCCATGGCCTTCGCCGCCGTCAGCGGGTGCCCGAGCAGGACCGTCCGCCGGATCGGTGCGATGCCGGCCTGCTGGACGAGCCGGTACAGCGCCATGCCGGGCCATGTGGTGGCACCGCTCGGGCAGACCTCCAGCCGCGTGTCGGGGGTCGCGATGCGGTAGTCCGTGGCGAGGAGCAGGTCGAGCGCGGTCCCGCCGACCACGCCGGAGGCGACCGAGACCGTTGTCGCGGGCGTCTGTTCGAGGCGTCGCAGCGCCCGTTCCCACTTGCCGACCAGGGCGACATCGGCGTAGGTAAGCGCGTCGTCCGGCGCGGCGGTGACCGACACGGCGAGGAAGCCACCGCGCTCGGCCTCGGCGCAGGCGGTTTCGACCGCGCGGACCAGGGACGGTGTCAGGTGCCCGGATCCGTCGATCTCCAGGCCGAAGCTCACGGCGCTCACCATTGGACCAGCGCCGTCTCCAGCGTGGAGCCGGGTCCCATGGTCATGAGGACCCCGTAATCGCCCCGGGTGGTCACCCGCTCGTTCAGCAGTCGCTCGTAGGAGAACAGGAACGATCCGCTGGAGACGTTGCCGTAGTCACGCAGGACCCCGGTGGTGTGCCGTACGTCGTGGCGGCTCAGTCCGAGGTTGACGACGATCGCGTCGATGACCTTCTTGCCGCCCGAGTGCACCAGCCAGTGGCCGATGTCACCGCGGAGCAGACCGGTCCCCGCCAGCAGACGGTCGACGACGGTCTCGGCGTGCGCGCCGACGACGTACGGGATCTGCGGATGGAGGTAGAAGCTGAACCTGTCGAGGTCGCGGTCCCAGTCGTAGCGCATGGCGTCCACGGCTTCGGGGATGATGCAGCTGGCGAACCGCAGGATGCGTGGGCCCTCGCCGCCGGGGCGGCCCGGGGACGCGCCGGGCGCGTTGTCGTCGGCGACCACGGCCACCGCCGCGGCCCCGTCGCCGAAGAGGCTGTTCACCACGGCGGTCCGCATCGTGGTGTCCATGGCGTAGGCGGCCGAGCAGGCTTCGGAGCACAGTACGACACCCAGGTCTCCTGGATTGGCCACCGCCCAGCCGGAGACCAGGTTCAGGGCGTTGAGACCGGCGTTGCAGCCCATCCCGACGATGTCGGCGCGGCTGCAGTGCCGGTCGATGCCCAGCTCACGCATGATCAGCGCGCTCAGGCCCGGTGTGAGGAATCCGGTCGAGGTGACACAGCACAGGTGCCGCAGGTCGGACAGGCTCGCGCCGGCCCGCTTCAGGCATGCCTCCAGTGCGCGGATGCCCGACTCCACGGCGTGGGTCCTGTGCTTGTCGAGCAGGTCTCCCTGCGGCTCGCTGACGGGGCGACCGTCTGCGCCCATGGGGGGCAGCACCAGGTGCCGCCGCTCGATCGCGCTGTTGAGGAACACTCCCCGTGCCTTGGGATCGGTGATGCCGAAGACGTCCAGCACCTCCTGCTGCGTGTACGACAGCGGCGGAACCGCCGTGCCCACGCCGACGATTCTGGCCCGGAGGGTCGTGGCGGACTCCGCCCGGACCGGTGCCGGCAGCAGTCCTGGCCGCATGGTGTCGATGGTCACCGGAAGGTCCACCCCCACATGCGTCGCTTACTGCGGATGATGCGTTTGACGCTCCACTCGGGCCTCACGTGTCTCCTCTTTCCGCCTCGGTGGTGAAGGATCAGTCGGTGGGCACGGCGTCCTCGGGCTCGGGCGAGGTCCCTCGGGGGCGTGCGGGGCGTACCGGTTCGGGCCGTACCAGTTCCGGCGGTACCGCGGCCACGGAAGCGGTGCCGGTGAGTGTCATCGCGTCGGTGAGCTCTTCGATCAGCAGGTCGAGCACCCGCGCGACACCGTCTTCGCCGTCCACCGCGAGTCCGTACAGCACGGGGCGGCCGAGCAGGACGGCGTCCGCGCCCATCGCCCGCGCCGCCAGGACGTCGGCTCCCCGGCGCACACCGCCGTCGAGCAGGACCGTGCACGCGCCTCCCGCCGCGGCGACGACTTCCGGCAGCGCTTCCAAGGACGCAGGCGCGCCGTCGAGTTGGCGTCCTCCGTGGTTGGAGACGATGACCGCGTCGGCCCCCGCGGAGACCGCGCGCGCCGAGTCCGCTCCGGTGAGGATCCCCTTCAGCACGATGGGCAGCCGCGTGATCGAACGCAGCCAGTCCACCACGTCCCAGTTCTGCGCCGGGTCGAACTGGGTCAGGGCGTGGCCGGCCGGGTCGTCGAAGCCGTCCCCCCGCAGGTTGGCAGGCCCGACATCCGGTGGCAACCGGAACCCGTTGCGCAGGTCGCGCAGCCTCCGGCCCAGGTGGGGGGTGTCGACGGTGAACACGATCGCCTCGAACCGGGCACGTTCGGCGCGCTCCACGAGCCGGCGGATCGTCGCACGGTCCCGCAGGCAGTAGACCTGCAGCCACAGCGGTGCCTCGGCCGCCGCTGCCAGGTCCTCGATGCCGCGGCCGGCGAACATGCTGACGACGACCGGGACACCGCGCTTCCCCGCCGCCCGCACCGTGGCCAGTTCGCCCTCGGGGTGCGCCAGGGTCTGGTAGCCCATGGGGGCGACGGCCAGCGGGACCCCCCACGTACGGCCGAGGATCCTGGTCCGGAGTTCCGGCTTGGTGACGCCGCTCAGCACCGAGGGGCGCAGCCATGTCCGGTCGAAGGCCGTCGTGTTCGCCAGCAGTGTGCGCTCCTGGCCGGCGCCGCCTTCGAAGAAGTCCCAGACAGGCCGGTCCAGTCGTTCCCGTGCCAGCCGAGCGTAGTCGCCGAGCGAAAGCCGCATGAGCCCCTCCCCGGGCACGGACGCCGTCGGGCCATTTTCAAGCGCCAACTACCTGTGGAGCAAGGGAACTCGTCGAATGGACGAGTCGGCATCAATTCGACGCCGTTTTCCGGCGTAATGGCCTGCCAAGGCAGGAGAGAAGCAGAGAGAAGACGGTGCGGGAGAAAAGGGTGTTCAACTGCAGCCCGACTTCAGTTGAACGGCAACGGGAGAATTTCGGCAACGGGGATTTCGGGAACGCGAAACGCCCCGACGGGAGTTGGGGATTACCTGTGAAAGAACGCCGACCCCGTCGAGGGTATGGAGGGCCATGTCTACCAGTGCCCGCCTGCCGTTGTCGAGCGCCGCCCCGACCGCTCCACCTCAGGTACGGGCCAGCGGGTTCGGCAGCGGCAGATAGCGGGCGTCGGCGCCGTCCGCGCCGGTCCAGCGCAGCAGCAGGTTCGTCTTGCCGGGCAGGGTGGGCGCGCTGAGCAGGGCGTGTGCCTCGGGCAGGTCGTGGCGGGCCAGCTCGCGGCGGACGGCCGGCCAGGGGTCGAGGCCGGGGTGGTGCTCGGTGAGGGCGGCGGCGATCTCGACGAGGTGGTTGACGACGAGGCAGTACACGAGCCGTTCCCAGCCGGCGGCCCGCTCCACGTCCGTCAGGAGCTTGACGCCCTCGGCGTCCCGGAACAGCGCCTGCACCGGCATGCCGTCCTCGTCGACGGCGACCAGCGTGTTCTGCAGATGGGCCTCGAGGACGACGCCGTGCTCGGCGAAGACCGTGAGCGCGGGCGGCACGACGGCCCTCAGATACGCCTCCCACCAGGCCGCCGGGTCCGTCGCGGCGTCGAGCGGGCTGCCCGCGAAACCCTCCGTGAGGCCCGCGGCGAGCAGCGGGGTGGCGCCGGGCAGGACAGGGCCGTGCAGGCCGTCGCGGACCAGGACGGCCAGTTCCTCGAAGGCGAAGGACGCCGTCCGGTAGCCGCGGTCGCTCAACCAGGCCGCCGGGCCGCCCTGCGCGGCGAAGGCCCGGGTGACGGCCGCGTCGGTGCGGCGCAGCTTCAGCAGGTCGTGGCGCCACAGCCGGCGGACGTCGTTGGTGATGCGCACGTCCAGGCTGAACTTCAGGAACAGGTCCCGCTCGGGCGCGTACAGGGTGCGCACGGCGGCTGTCGGCCAGACCTCGAAGGAGGTGGCGGCGAGCCGCAGGAGGCGGCCGTCGGCGAAGGCCGGGGCCAGCTCCGGGCCCGTCAGGTCGAGCTGCCAGGGGTGGGCGGGCAGCAGCCGGTAGCCGGGCGGGGCCTCGCCGAGCGTGTCGAGCGCGGAGGTGTCGCCCTCCTCGACGACCAGGTCCTCGCGCACGGCGAGCAGCGCCAGGGGGAAGCGGGCGTACGCCTCCGGGGCGTACGGCAGCCAGCCGGCGACCGGGCCACCGCCGCGCGCCTTGGGGGCGGGGTGGTGGGGGTGGCCGGTGACGAGGGACTGCTCGGAGCGCAGATAGCCGCCGGTGGGCGGGGTGGCACACGCGCGTGCGGCGAGCAGCGCGGCGACCGCGTCCCGGCTGTCGGTCATCTCGATGGGCAGCTCGTGGTTGGAGAGGCCGGTGTGGCGGCGCAGCTCGTCGGCGACCAGTTTGACCAGCTCGGAGTGGCCGAGCGGCCGCCAGGTGTCCGCCGTGCGCAGCTCGGGCCCGGCGGGGCGGCGGGTGCCGCGCACCCGCAGCAGCCGGCCGGTGCCGGGCAGCCGGTACACCCGTCTGCCGTCCGGCCCCGCGGGCTCTGGCAGCGGCTCGGCCACCTCCCGCAGGAGGCAGTTGAGCAGCGGCGCCATGGCGCGGGCGTCGGCCGTGCCGTCGTCCACGGCGGCCTCGGCGGGCGGGGGGATGAGGTCCACGCGTTCCACTCGTTCCCTACGGTTCTTCTGGGCGGAGACGATCAGTATCGCTGTCGTCGCGGCCCCTCCATGACTCACGTACCCGCACCCCGAGGAGCCCACCCGTGGACCGACCTCCCACCGCCGAGGCCGAGGTGGCCGCCGAACTCTCCGGGCTGCGCCCGGACCTCGCTCCCCGGTACGCCGCCGCGCTGCCCGGCGCCCGGTCGGCCGTGCTGACCCGGCTGTGGCGGGCCCTCGCCCATGAGCCGCTGCCCTGGGTCACCGGCCGCGAGCCCGGCCGCGACCACCTCACGCTGCGGCTGGCGGACGGCCGACTGCTGAGCGGCCCGCGCGCCGACCCGTACGCGACCGCCGCGTATGTGACCGAGGTACGGCTGGGCGGGGTGGCGTACGACGATCCCGCGCGGCTGATGACGGCGCTGAGGGTGCCGCACGGCGGTGGTTTCGCGGCCGAACTCGGGCACAGCGCGGCGTCGTTGGCGCTCTCGCGTGCCGCGCGGGAACCCGTCTCGCGGGACTGGCCGACGCACGACTGGGAGTGGGAGCAGCGGGTCGTCGACGGCCATCCCTTTCACCCCAACTGCCGCTCCCGGCCCGGTTTCTCGGTGGCGGAGCAGTTGGCGTACGGCCCGGAGCACCGGCCGGTGGTGCGGCTGGGGCTGGTGCCGGTGCCGGCCGGGGAGTGCCTGGTGTCGGGAGTGTGGCCGGACGAACTGCGGGACGGGGAGCGGCTGTTGATCCCGGTGCATCCGTGGCAGGCGGCGCATGTGCTCAAGCGGTCCTGTGAGCGGGAGTTGCCGGCGCGTCCGCTGATGTCGCTGCG
Source organism: Streptomyces sp. T028 (assembly GCF_048159505.1). Classification (NCBI taxonomy): domain Bacteria; kingdom Bacillati; phylum Actinomycetota; class Actinomycetes; order Kitasatosporales; family Streptomycetaceae; genus Streptomyces; species Streptomyces sp. T028. The sequence continues at coordinate 239,185 of NZ_JBLRVZ010000011.1, read as the reverse complement.
CACGCTGGCGCTGCCGTGCGGGCCGCATGTGAAGACCTCGCTGAGCGCCCGGCTGACGTCCTCGGTGCGGGACATCTCGGTCGGGTCGGTCGCCGCCTCGGCGGCCCTGTCGGCGTTCGCGGAGACCCTCGCCGCCCGCACGGACGGTCTGCTGCACGTCACGCGCACGCTGGGCGCGGCCACCCCCGACTCCCCCGAACTCGCCGCCGTGCTGCGGGAGTCACCGGCGGTGTACGCGGGACCGGGCGAGCGGGTCGTCCCGGTGGCCGCCCTCGCCACGACCGGTCTGCCCGGATCCCCCGGCTGGACGGCGGAGTTCGCGCGTCTCGCGCTCACCGTCGGGCTGCGGCTGCTGGAGTCGGGGGTGGCGCTGGAGGCGCACGGCCAGAACCTCCTGGTCGTGCTGTCGGCGTCGGGCGCCCCGCTGCGGCTGGTCTACCGCGATCTCGCCGACATCCGCGTCGGCCCCACCCGGCTGGCCCGGCACGGCGTCGCGCTGCCCGACGGCCTGCCCGCGCGGATCCTCACGGACGAGGAGACGGCCCTGCGGCGCAAGCTGTTCGGCTCGCTGGTGGCGGGCTCGCTGGCGGCGACGGCGGGCAGCGCCGCGGCACTGCGGGCGGCGCTCGACACCGCCGTACGGGATCTGCCGCGCACCCCCGATCTGGCGGCGCTGTGCGAGCGGCCGCTGCCGGCGAAGGCGCTGACGCTGATGCGGCTGTCGCCGGGGTCGAGCGGGGACCAGTGGGCCGAACTGCCCAACCCGCTGGTGTCACAAGTGAACTGAACATGTCCGCGGTGGTCGCGGCGGGCGTCGTTCACGCACTGTTGTCGACCCCGTTTTGTGGCGGGACACCCCTGATCAATAAGATCCGCCGATGATCAGAACACAACGGCTGGCGGCGGGCGTCTGCGCCCTGCTCGCCGCGCTCACGGCCGGGCTCGCGTTCCCGGCCGGGGCGGTCGCCGACGAGACCACCGCCCTCGCGCCCAAGGTCGACCTGGTCCTCGACGTGAGCGGTTCGATGCGGGCGAAGGACATCGACGGCGGGACGCGTATGGCCGCGGCCAAGCAGGCGTTCAACGAGGTGCTGGACGCGACCCCGGAGACCGTCCTCCTCGGCATCCGCACCCTCGGCGCGAACTACCCGGGAGACGACCAGAAGACGGGCTGCAAGGACACCGCGCAGCTCTACCCGGTCGGTCAGGTGGACCGTACCGAGGCCAAGGCGGCGGTGGCGACCCTGTCCCCCACCGGCTGGACGCCGATCGGCCCCGCGCTGCTGAAGGCGGCCGACGACCTCGACGGCGGCACCGGCTCGAAGCGGATCGTGCTGATCAGCGACGGCGAGGACACCTGCGCGCCGCTCGACCCGTGCGAGGTGGCGCGGGAGATCGCGGCCAAGGGCATCGGTCTGACCATCGACACCCTCGGCCTGGTGCCCAACACGAAGATGCGGCAGCAGCTCAGCTGTATCGCCGAGGCCACCGGCGGCACCTACACCTCGGTGGAGCACACCGACGAACTCACCGACAAGGTCAACCAGTTGGTGGACCGGGCGGCCGACCCGGTGGTGACGCCGGTCGCCACGGAGGGCGCGGACTCCTGCTCCAAGGCACCCACGCTCAAGTCGGGTCTGTACACCGACCGTGAGGAGTTCGGCCAGGAGCGCTGGTACCGGGTGGACGTCGAGCCGGGCCAGGAGCTGCGGGCGTCGGTGAGCGTGGCGTCGGACCGGGCGATGAACCCGGACTACGGGGTGCTGCTGCGGGCGGTCACCGTGCACGGCCGGGAGATCGTGCGCGGTGAGGCGGCGGGCAACGGCCGTACCGATGTCGTCTCGACCGGTCTGCGCTATCCGAAGGCGGACAGCGACGACGAGGACGCGGCGGCCGAGACGGTCTGTCTGCAGGTCACGAACTCGTTCTCGGCCGGCTCCGGGGTGAAGACCACGCCCGGTATGCCGGTGGAGCTGACCGTGGACGTGGTCGACGGCCCGTCGCAGGCGAGCGACGTGGCCTCCTTCGGTCTCGGGCGCGGCTGGTGGCTGCTCGGCCTGCTGGTGCTGGTCGGCTTCCTCGCGGGTCTGATCTGGGGCTGGCTGTCGCGCTGGCGTGTCGCGGTCTGGAGGACCAACTGATGCGGATCACACTGCTGCGGACCGCACTGCTGCGGACCACATTCCTGCGGACCACACGCGTGCTGGGTGGCGCGCTGCTGGCGCTGGGCCTGGCGGCCGGACCGGCCGCCGCGGACTCCTCGCCCTCCGCGAGCCCCTCCGGGGACGGTGCCGGGCCGACCTCGGCGGGCACCTCCTTCCGTACGGCGACGGAGGTCGAGCAGGGGCAGACGGCCACCGCGAGCGCCTCCACGGGTGACTACCTGTACTGGTCGTTCCCGGCGGACTCGGGCCAACGTCCCACCGTGAAGGCGGAGGTGAAGCTGCCGGAGTCGCACCTCGCCCAGACCTGGCAGATCGACGTGTACGACGGTCTGCGGCGCCGTCAGGCCTGCCAGTACGGCGCCCAGACCCGCACCGCCGCCCAGGACGCCGCCAGGGTGGAACTGGCGTGCGTGCTGCGCACGGTCCGCGCCTGGGCGGAGCCGTGGGCGAACGACCCGCTGCCGGGCACGTACTACATCCGGCTGACGGCCGTCGGTCTGAACACGGCCGACCTGGGCCAGCCGGTGAGCGCCGGACTGCACGTCGACTCCAAGGACATCGGCGGTGCGGCGGCCGTGGACGGCTCGCTGGCGAAGCCGCTCGTCCCGGGCATCGCGGTCACGTCCACGGCGGAGGACGAGGACGACTCGTCGGCGACGGCGGTGCTGTCGAGCATCGAGCCGGACGACGGCTGGGCCTCCGGCTGGTGGTCCGACCGCTGGGTGTGGACCGCGATCGGCGCGGTGCTGGCCGCGCTGGCCGGCATCGGCGGCTACACGCTGACCCGCGGCTCGGGGCGGCCCCAGCAGGTCCCACCGGGCGCCTGACCTCTCCTGACGCCCACTCAGAAGGCCCATCACCGCCCGGTGGTGGGCCTTCGGCGTGCCTCAGCCCTCCCGCAACGCCTTCGCGAGCGTCCCCTCCCCGCCGACCTCGATCCGCCCGGCGCGCACCGCGTCCAGCATCCCCAACTCCCCCCGGGCCACGGCCGCGCAGGTCCCGGCGTCCAGGACGAGCCGGGCGTCGGGCTCCCGGGGGGCGGGTCCGTCGCCGTGGACCGGCCCGTCCTGCGCGCCGACGTACAGGTGGAAGTCCCCTTCGTCCAGGCGGACTTCGAGGAGGCTCCCCTCGCCCTGCCGGACGTCGGGGAAGTCCTCGCCCTGCAGTGCCCGCAGCAGGGGCAGCGCGAACCAGTGGGCGCGGACGGCGTCGGTGGGGCGGCGCTCGCCGAGTTCGCCCTCGCCCCAGCGGCCCAGCGCCTGCAGCACAGGCAGCAACTCCCGTCCCCGTTCGGTGAGTTCGTAGACGTAGGCCGCGCCCGGCGGGGGCAGTCGGCGGCGGGTGGTCAGGCCGTCCCGTTCCATGTCCCTCAGCCGGCCGGCGAGCACGTCCGTGCTGACGCCCGGCAGGTCGGCGTGCAGGTCCGTGTACCGGCGCGGGCCCGCGAGCAGCTCCCTGACGATCAGCAGGGTCCAGCGGTCCCCGACGACGTCGAGCGCCCGGGCGGCGGAGCAGTACTGGTCGTAGCTTCGACGAGGTGACATGCGACGCAGTCTAGACATGTCGTTGGACTTTCCAAGCTGGAACTTGGTAAAACCAAGCAACACACGAAACCGGAGGGGCGAGCGAGCATGGAGTTCCGGCAGTCGAACAAGCTCAGCGAGGTCTGTTACGAGATCCGCGGCCCGGTGGTCGAGCACGCCAACGCACTGGAGGAGGCGGGCCACAGCGTGCTCCGCCTGAACACCGGCAACCCCGCGCTCTTCGGTTTCGAGGCGCCGGAGGAGATCCTCCAGGACATGATCCGGATGCTGCCGAAGGCGCACGGCTACACCGACTCGCGCGGCATCCTCTCCGCCCGCCGGGCCGTGGCCCAGCGCTACCAGACCCTGGGCCTGGAGGTCGGCGTCGACGACGTCTTCCTCGGCAACGGGATCTCCGAGCTGATCGCGATGGCCGTACAGGCGCTGGTCGAGGACGGCGACGAGATCCTCATCCCCGCCCCCGACTTCCCCCTGTGGACGGCCGTGACCACCCTCGCGGGCGGCAAGGCGGTCCACTACCTGTGCGACGAGCAGGCCGACTGGTACCCCGACCTGGACGACATGGCGTCGAAGATCACGGACCGCACCAAGGCCGTGGTCATCATCAACCCCAACAACCCCACCGGCGCGGTCTACCCCCGGGAGATCGTCGAGGGCATCCTCGACCTGGCCCGCCGGCACGGTCTGATGGTGTTCGCCGACGAGATCTACGACCAGATCCTGTACGACGACGCCGTACACCACTCGGCCGCCGCGCTCGCCCCGGACCTGGTCGTACTGACCTTCTGCGGGCTCTCGAAGACGTACCGGGTGGCGGGCTTCCGCTCGGGCTGGCTGGTCGTGACTGGCCCCAGGCAGCACGCGCGCGACTACCTGGAGGGCCTGACCATGCTGGCCTCCATGCGGCTGTGCGCCAACGCGCCCGCCCAGTACGCCATCCAGGCCGCGCTCGGCGGCCGGCAGTCCATCCGCGACCTCACCACTCCGGGCGGCCGGCTGCACGAGCAGCGGAACGTGGCCTGGGAGAGGCTCAACGAGATCCCGGGCGTGTCCTGTGTGAAGCCGAAGGGCGCGCTGTACGCGTTCCCGCGCATCGACCCCAGGGTCCATCCGATCCACGACGACGAGAAGTTCATCCTGGATCTGCTGCTGCAGGAGAAGATCCAGGTGGTCCAGGGCACGGGCTTCAACTGGCCCACGCCCGACCACTTCCGTATCCTCACCCTCCCGCACGCGGAGGACCTGGAGACGGCGATCGGCAGGATCGGACGGTTCCTGAGCGGCTATCGGCAGTAGGGCGCAGCGGTCGTACGGTGTCGATCACTGTCGTACCCTGACAGACGTGGACGATCTCATCCTCGTCGGCACGGTGAAACCGAGTGGTCGCGGTCCGGGCGGCACACGGGCTGGACGGACGTTCCGCTGACCAAGCACGGGCGGGACGAGGCCCGGCGGCTGACCGCGCTGATCGGGTCGCTGCGGGTCGGCGCGCCCTGGGGGTACCCCCTCTGGGGGAGGGATTACGGCGGGTACGAGGGCGTCACGACGGCCGAGATCCAGCGGACCCGGCCCGGCTGGTTCCTGTTCGACGACGGGGTGGCGCCGGGTCCGCCCGAGCACCCCGGGGAGACGCCCGAGGAGGTCGGCGAGCGGGCCGACCGGGTGCTCGCGAGGGTGCGGGGGGCAGCCGCCGACGGGGAGGTGGCGCTGGTGGCGCACGGGCACTTCCTGCGGGTGCTGACCGCCCGCTATCTCGGACTGGCACCCTCGGCCGGGGCGCTGTTCCGGCTCAGAGCCTGTGTCATATCCCCGGGCACGCTGGGCCGGCTGGGCACGGAGCACGGGCGGCCGGTGGTCGCCGCCTGGAATGTCAGACCCGGGTCGTAGCCTTCGAGTGGGCCCCGCTGGAGGGCAGGACGCGAAAGGGGGCACGCCGTGACCCGACCGCCGACCGCCGCGCAACGGCGGGTGATCGAGGCCGCCGAACCCGTCACGGGCCGGCTCAGGGGTACGGAGGCGCAGCTCGCGGCGCTGGTCGGGCGGGGGCTCGCCTTCCGGCATCCGCGGCCGCCGCACGACCACTTCCTGACCCCTGCGGGCCATCGCATACGGGAGTCGGGGACGCAGGCCGGGTCCGCGCCCGCTCCCGAGGCTCCCGAGGCTCCGAAGGCGGAGACCGGCACCGGGGTGTTCGCGGCGCGGGCCGGTGGCGAGGCGGACACCGGCGCGGACGGCCCGGCACGTGCGCGTGAGGTGCACAGCGCCTGGCAGGGCCTGCTGGAGCTGCGCCGGATGACGAATCCGGACGGGTCGGTGGAGCGGCCCTGCGGCTGGGAGCGCACCCATCTGGTCCGGGCCGCGTCCCTCGCCCTGGAGGCCGCGGGACACCGCCCCGCCGGGCCGGACACCGGCGGATACCGTGTGCGGGCCACCCCCCAGCCGGAGGCCGTCGCCGTGCGCGGGCCGGACGACGCGACGCTGAGAGCCTGTGCGGCGACACTGGAGAAGGCGGGCTGGCAGGTCGGCGAGCACACCGATCCCCGGACCCGGGCGCGCTATCTGCTGGCTTCCCCACGCCGAGTGTGAGGGACATGCCAAGATCGAGGCCCGGCGCACCGATCTCTCGTCGACAAGGGGAAGAACACCGTGAGCGAGCCGTTTTCCGTCCGCTTAACCGTCCGCGGGTACGAGACGGACGTCATGGGTCACGTCAACCAGAGCGTGTACATCAACTACGCGGAGCACGCCCGCTGGTCGCTGCTGCAGGCCGCGGGCATCAGCCAGAGCGGGCTGACCGGTCAGGGGGTGGGACCGGTCGCCCTGGAGACGACCATCCGCTACCGGCGCGAACTCCTCGCGGGCGACGAGATCGACGTCTCCTGCGCCTTCGAGTGGAGCGGCGGCAAGACGTTCCGGATCCGGCAGACCATCACCCGGACCGACGGTACGGTGGCGGCCGAACTCACCGCGGTGGGAGGGCTGCTGGACCTCAAGGAGCGACGCATGGTGGCGAACCCGCAGGGCTACTTCAAGGAACTGGCGAGCGACCCGGGCCTGTTCGGGCTGTGACGTCATGCCGGGACGCGAACCGACCGCTTGTCGTGTCCCACTCACAGCACCGTCCCATCTGCGTCCCACGCCATTCCCAAGATCCTGCGGCAGGCTCAACTGCCTTTGACAGCACCTGACTTGGGAGATGACGTTGCCCTTTCCGCACGCACGAGCCGCCCGTCGCACCCTGCTCGCCGCCCTCGGTGCCGCAGCGCTCGCCACGCAGTGGCCCTCGGCCGAGGCCGCCACCGCGACCGGACTCGCCGATCCGGAGAAGAAGGACATCGCGATGCGGCTGGTGTCCAGTGCGGAGAACTCGTCACTGAACTGGAAGGCGCAGTACAAGTACATCGAGGACATCGGCGACGGCCGCGGCTACACCGGCGGCATCATCGGCTTCTGCTCCGGTACGAGCGACATGCTGGCCCTCGTCGAGCTGTACACCGATCGGCACCCGGACAACGCCCTGGCCGCGTATCTGCCGGCGCTGCGCGCGGTGAACGGCACCGACTCGCACGAGGGTCTCGACCCGGGCTTCCCGGCCGCCTGGCGCAAGGCGGCGAAGACGGCCGGTTTCCGCAAGGCCCAGCGCGACGAACGGGACCGCGTCTACTTCGACCCGGCGGTCGCCCGGGGCAAGAAGGACGGCGTCGGCACCCTCGGCCAGTTCGTCTACTACGACGCCCTCGTCATGCACGGCCCGGGCACCGACGCCCTGAGCTTCGGCGGCATCCGCGAGCGGGCCCGCGCCCACGCGGACACCCCGACGGACGGCGGCGACGAGACGACGTACCTGCACGCCTTCCTCGACGCCCGGGTGTGGGCGATGAAGCAGGAGCCGGCGCACAGTGACGTGTCCCGGGTCGAGACCGCCCAGCGGGTGTTCCTGAAGAACGGGAACCTCGACCTGGAACCGCCGCTCAAGTGGAAGGTGTACGGCGACAGTTACGAGATCGACTGAGCGGCGATCCGCGCCAGCCGCCGGGCCTCCTCGCGGGTCGCGCGGGCGATCGTGTCCTCGTCGGCGGTGAGCAGCCGGCCGTTCTCGACGATCTGCCGGCCGTTCACGAACGAGGCGGTCACCGGGGCCGCCGCGCCCAGGACCAGCGCGGCGACCGGGTCGGCGATGGAGGCGTGGGCGAGGGTGTCGAGGCGCCACAGCACCAGGTCGGCGAGCTTGCCCGGCTCCAGGGAGCCGATCTCCCGTGCCCGGCCCAGCACTTGGGCGCCGCCGTAGGTGCCGAGGCGCAGTGCCTGACGGGCGTTCAGGGCGGCCTCGCGGTGGGCGCCGAGGCGGTTGACGAGCAGGGCGTTGCGCAGTTCGGTGTGGAGTTCGCCGGACTCGTTGGACGCCGTGCCGTCGACGCCGAGGCCGACCGGGACACCGGCCGCCAGCATGTCGGGAACGCGGGCGATACCGGCGGCCAGCCGGGCGTTGGACGACGGACAGTGGGCGACACCCGTCCTCGTCCGCGCGAAGGCCTCGATGTCGGAGTCGTTCATGTGGACGCAGTGCGCCATCCACACGTCCTCGCCGAGCCAGCCGGTGGACTCGAAGTAGTCGGTCGGGCCCATACCGAACAGCTCGTGGCAGAACTTCTCCTCCTCGACCGTCTCCGAGCCGTGGGTGTGCAGCCGCACCCCGAGCCGACGGGCCAACTCGGCTCCCTGACGGAGGAGTTCGGTGGAGACGGAGAAGGGCGAGCAGGGCGCCACGGCGACCTGGGTCATCGCGTCGAAGGAGCCGTCGTGGTGCTCCTTGACCGTCGCCTCGGTGGCGGCGAGGGCCCCGTCGAGGGTCTCGACGGCGAAGTCCGGGGGCAGGCCGCCGTCCTTCTCGCTGCGGTCCATCGAGCCACGGGCCAGGGTGAAGCGGACGCCCATGTCACGGGCGGCGCCGATGATCGCGCCGGAGAGGTCGCCGGAGCCCTCGGGGAAGACGTAGTGGTGGTCCATGGCGGTGGTGACCCCGCCCCGGGCCATCATCGCCAGCGACCCCCGGGCCGCCGCGCGGACCATCGGCTCGTCGATGCGCGCCCAGGTCGGGTACAGCGCGACCAGCCAGTCGAACAGGTTGTGGTCGGTGGCCAGGCCCCGGGTGATCCACTGGTAGAAGTGGTGGTGGGTGTTGACCAGGCCGGGGGTGGCCAGATGGCCGGTGGCGTCGATCCGGCGTACGACGTTCTGGAGGCCCTCGGGGGCCCGGCCCGGGCCGACCGTCTCGATGCGGTTGCCGGCCAGGACTACATGTCCGGCCTCGTACTCGGTGTCGTCGGCGTCGACGGTGGCGATCGAGCAGTTCTCGATGACGACGCGCTGGAGGGCTGCTGCCATGGTCCGTCCTTCAGAGGTTGGTGAGGTCCGCCGGGATCTTCGCCTCGCAGCCGTCCCTGAGGACGGTGGCCTCGATCAGGCCGTACGGGCGGTCGGCGGCGAAGAACACCTCGTTGTCGTTCTTGAGCCCGAACGGCGCCAGGTCGACCAGGAAGTGGTGCTTGTTGGGGAGGGAGAAGCGGATCTCGTCGATCTCGTCACGGTGGTCGATGATCCGCGCGCCCATCGCGTAGAGGGTCTGCTGGAGCGAGCGGGAGTACGTCTCGGCGAAGGCCCGCAGCAGATGCCCCTTCACCTCGGCGTACGACTCCTCCCAGTCGGGCGCGTCCTCGGCGTCGTCGCTCCAGTGGAAGCGCCAGCGGGCCGAGACGTCGGTGGCGAGGACACGGTCGTACGCCTCGGGGAGCGTCGTGTACTTGTCCTTGACGTAGCCCCAGAACTCCGAGTCGGTCGAGTTCATGACGGTCAGACCCTTGAGGCCGGAGACGACCTCCCAGGAGGTGCCGTCGTACGTGATCTGGGTGAGACGGGTCTCCTGGCCCGCGCGGACGAAGGAGTGGTCGCCCTCCCCGGAGTGCTCGATGCGCTCCCAGGCGTACTCCTCGATGCGGACGCGGGCCCGGTGGATGGTGTCCTGGCTGGTGACGAAGTGCCGGGCGAGATGGATGCCGAACTGCTCAGCGGAGTCGATGCCGTGCTCCTTGGCGAACGCGTACACCGTGTTCTTGGTGGTGTCGGTCGGCAGGACGCTGGCGTTGGAGCCCGAGTAGTGGACCTCGTCCATGTCGCCGGACAGCGACACCGACACGTTCAGGTCCTTGATGTGGTGGGTGGCTCCGTCCCGCGTGATCCTGACGACTCGGTTCTCGGCCTTGCCGTACTGGTTCTGTCCCAGAAAGGTGGGCATGGTAGCTAGCTCCCTCGGTATACGGAGTAGCCGAACGGGTTGAGCAGCAGCGGTACGTGGTAGTGCTCGCCCGGTACGACGGCGAACGTGACCGTCACCTCCGGGAAGAACACCGGGGCACCGCTGTCCCGATTCGCGGGGGCGTCCTGCTGCGCCTCGGCTCGCTGGTTCTCGACGTCTCGCTGGTTCTCGAAGTACGGCTCGACGGCGAAGTCGAGCCGTACCCGGGTGGTTCCCTCCGGCAGGGCCGGGAGGTCCTTGCACCGGCCGTCCGCGTCGGTCGCGGAGCCGCCGAGTACCCGCCACTCGGCGTCGCGGCCGCCGCGTGCGGACAGTGCGACGGCGACGCCCCGGGCGGGGCGGCCGACGGAGGTGTCCAGGATGTGGGTGGACACGGAGGCGGTGGTGGCGGTGCTCATGGTCGGGATCGGTCCTCTTCCACGGGGGCGACGAGCCGGGCCAGCCGGATGAGGTTGATCCTGCCCAGCTCGGTGCGGACGATCTCGCGTTCGCGCTCCGGCGTGTTGCCGAGGCGTTCCCGGGCGGCGTCGCGCATCTCCGCGCCGGTCCGGCCGGTGGCGCAGATCAGGAACACATGGCCGAACCTCTCCTGGTAGGCCAGGTTGAGTTCGAGCATCTCCGCCCTGAGGTCCTCGGACGCCCCGGCCATACCGCGCTGCTCGCGGGCCGAGGTCGGATCCCCCGGCCTGGGTCGGCCGATCGGCGGATGCCCGGCCATCGCCTCGGCCAGGTCCGCCTCGGTCAGCTCCGCCATGGCGGCGTCGCTCGCGGCGTACAGGTCGTCGGCGGCGGCGTAGGGGCGGCCGGCGACCAGGCGCCGCCCCCAGGCGGCGGACGCGCACGCCTCATGGAGGACGGCAGCCGCCGCGTGCTCCTCCAGCTCGTTGAACCGGGCCAGGCCCGGGGGCGTCGAAGTCGAAGTCACGGGGCCAGCTAACGCCTCCCCGTGACCCCGCGTCAACACTTTGTTGAAAATTCCCGGTTACGGGGTCCCGACTCCGACAGGGCCGCGCTTCAGGCCCCTTTCTCCCGGTTCAGGTAGTTGTAGACCGTGAAGCGGCTGACGCCGAGCGCGCTCGCGACCGTCTCCACACCGTGCCGTACGGAGAAGGCGCCGCGCGCCTCGAGTATCCGGACGACCTCCTGCTTGGCCTTGCGGTCCAGGTCGGCGAGGGGCTTGCCCTTCTTGCGCTCCATGGCGGCCAGGATGTGGTCCAGGGAGTCGGCGAGCTGGGGCAGGCGTACGGCGACGACGTCGACGCCCTCCCAGGCGAGGACCACGTCGTCGGGGCCGGCCTCGTCGGGCGGGACCATCTCGCCACCCATAGCGTCGACCAGGGGTTTCACGGCCCCGATGAAGGCGTCGTCACCGGTGGCGGTCATGCGCCCTCCCCCTCACGGGCGGCCTCGGAGATGACGTTGACCTGGAGGGTGATCCGGGTGGCGCCCGCGCCGAGCGAGCGGCGCAGCAGGGCGTCCACGGCGGCGAGCACCGCGTCGGTGCCGCCCTCCGCGGCGTTGCCGAACGGCCCGACGTCGACCGCGTCCAGGTCGGCGGCCTCGATCACCTCGCGGGCGACCAGCGCGTGCGCCGGCGCCTCGTCCAGGTCGAAGGGCTCGGTGGTGAACTCCACTTTCAGTCGCATCGCGCCCCCACACCTCTCCGACCGGCCTCACCAGGACCCCGACCTTAACGGACCGGGCAGACGCACACCCTTGACAAGCCACAACCCGAGCGCCAGCCTTCCAATAAGCAGAAAATAACTTCCACCATACGGAATTAACGCGGAATCGCCCGAACTGCGGCTCACCGACACCGAAGGGAGCGCGGCACCCCATGGGAATCGAAGACCGGCGCTTCACCGTCAACCTGTCGATCCTCTTCACGGAACTCCCGCTCCTGGAGCGCCCCGCTGCCGCCGCCGCGGCCGGCTTCACCGCGGTCGAGCTGTGGTGGCCCTGGGTCGACTCCCCCACGCCCGCGCGGTCCGAGCTCGACGCGCTGAAGGGCGCGATCGAGGCCGCGGGCGTCCGGCTGACCGGCCTGAACTTCTACGCCGGACGACTCCCGGGCCCGGACCGCGGCGTCCTGTCGCTGCCCGGTGAGGAGTCGGAACGCTTCCGCGCCAACGTCGAGGTGGCCGCCGGCTTCGCCGGTTCCCTCGGCTGTACGGCGCTCAACGCGCTCTACGGCAACCGCGTGGACGGCGTCGACCCGGCCGCGCAGGACGCGCTCGCCCTGGAGAACCTCGCGCTCGCCGCCCGGGCCGCCGACCGGATCGGCGCGACCCTGCTGATCGAGGCCCTGAACCGGCCCGAGTCGCCCCGGTATCCGCTGGTGAGCGCCGAGGCCGCGGTCGAGGTCGCCGACCGGGTGAACGCGGCGACGGGCCTCGGCAACGCGAAGTTCCTGATGGACCTGTACCACCTGTCGATGAACGACGAGGACCTGCCGCGGGTGATCGACACCCACGCGGCGCGCACCGGCCACGTCCAGATCGCCGACAACCCCGGCCGCGGGGCGCCCGGCACGGGCTCGCTGCCGCTGGCGGACCTCCTCGACCGGCTGGCGAAGGCCGGATACGACGGCTGGATCGGCCTGGAGTACAAGCCCGGCGACCGGCCGAGCGCCGAGGCCTTCGGCTGGCTCCCTCGTGAAGCCCGCGAGACCCGTTAGGCCCGCCAGGCCCGCGCCGCCCGCTGCCCCCCGTACCGAGAGGCTCCCGCCATGAGCAACGCACCCCTCCCCAAGGTCGCCTGGATCGGCCTCGGCATCATGGGCTCCCCCATGTCCGAGAACCTGGTCAAGGCGGGTTACGACGTCACCGGATTCACGCTGGAGCAGGACAAGCTGGACCGGCTGGCCGCCGCCGGAGGCAGGGCCGCCGGTTCGATCGCCGAGGCGGTGCGCGACGCCGACGTGATCATCACGATGGTGCCGGCCTCCCCGCAGGTCGAGGCCGTCGCCTACGGCCCGGACGGCATCCTCGAGAACGCCCGCCCTGGTGCCCTGCTCATCGACATGTCCTCGATCACCCCGCAGACCTCCGTCGGCCTGGCGGGGGCGGCGCGGGAGAAGGGCGTCCGGGTCCTGGACGCGCCGGTGTCCGGCGGTGAGGCCGGGGCGATCGAGGCCGTGCTGTCCATCATGGTCGGCGGTGAGCAGGCCGACTTCGACGCCGCGAGGCCGCTCTTCGAAGCGCTCGGCAGGACCGTCGTACGGTGCGGACCTCACGGCAGCGGGCAGACCGTGAAGGCCGCCAACCAGCTGATCGTCGCCGTGAACATCCAGGCGTGCGCCGAGGCCGTGGTCTTCCTGGAGAAGTCGGGCGTGGACCTCGAGGCCGCGCTGGACGTGCTGAACGGCGGCCTCGCCGGCTCGACGGTCCTGACCCGGAAGAAGGAGAACTTCCTGCGGCGCGACTTCGGGCCGGGCTTCCGTATCGACCTGCACCACAAGGACATGGGGATCGTCACCGACGCGGCCCGTGCCGTCGGCGCGGCCCTGCCGGCCGGTGCCGTGGTGGCCCAGCTCGTGGCCTCACTGCGCGCCCAGGGCGACGGCGGCCTGGACCACTCGGCGCTGCTGCGGGCCGTGGAGCGCCTCTCCGGCGCCCGGGTCTGACACCCGCGCCCCTCCGGCGCGCCCGAGTTCTCCGCGTGCGGAACCGCCCCGCCCGCAGGAGGCTGAAGGCATGGCACATCCAACGGAGCATCCGCATGTCGTGGTGCATCCGCCGGCCCTCGACGGATCCCGGCGGGTGACCGAGGGCGACGAGACGCTGGGGATCGCCACGCACGCGGACGACGTCAGCGAGATCCTGCGCCTGGCCGACCTGTATGTGACCGATCTCGAGGAGAGCGACTTCATCGAGTGGCAGGGCGGCGGGCCGGACGACTGGCCGGGGCTGTCGGAGCACCACCCGCAGCATCCGGCATAGACGGTATGGGCAAACCTCAAATCAACCTCTGAACATGGATCGGCAGGCTTCAACCGGGCCCGGGTGCGGGCACATTGTGGTCACACGAGGCCCGCCGGCACGGGGGTGGCGGGCTTCGTGGAACGGGGGATGCCGTGAGGGGCGGCCGCTGAGCGGCCGCCCCTCACGCGCTGCGGGGTCAGGCCTTCAGCGGCCTGACCGAGGTCGGGGCGTGGCCCGGTTCGGTGGCGGGTTCCTCGAACTCCACGACCGCGCCGATGTCGTTGGTGACGCTCATCGCGATGTTGGTGACGCGCTCCAGGATCGCCTCGACGACGACCGGCACCCGGAACTCGGCGGCGAGCTTGCGGGCCCGCTCGAAGGCCGCGCCCAGCTCACCCGGGTCGGTCACCCGGATCGCCCTGCAGCCGAGGCCCTCGGCGACCTTCACATGGTCGACGCCGTACACGCCCAGCTCCGGCGCGTTGAGGTTCTCGAACTCCAGACTGACCTGGAAGTCGATGTCGAAGGCCCGCTGGGCCTGGCGGATCAGGCCCAGGTAGGCGTTGTTCACGAGGACATGGATGTACGGGATCCGGTGCTGTGCGCCGACCGCCAGCTCCTCGATCATGAACTGGAAGTCGTAGTCGCCGGAGAGGGCGACGACCTGGGCGTCCGGGTCGGCCTTGGCGACGCCGAGGGCCGCCGGGATGGTCCAGCCGAGCGGGCCCGCCTGGCCGCAGTTGATCCAGTGACGCGGCCGGTGGACCTGCAGCAGCTGGGCGCCGGCGATCTGGGAGAGGCCGATGGTGGTGACGTACCGGGTCTCGGGGCCGAAGGCCTTGTTCATCTCCTCGTAGACGCGCTGCGGTTTGATCGGGACGTCGTCGAAGTGCGTACGGCGCTGGAGGGTGGCCCGCTTCTCCTGCGCCGCCGCCGCCCAGGCGGACCGGTCGGGGAGCCTGCCCGCCGCCTTCAGTTCCCTGGCCGCCTCGACGAACAGGGCGAGGGCCGCCCCGGCGTCGGAGGGGATGCCGTAGTCGGGGGCGAAGATCCGGCCGATCTGGGTGGGGTCGATGTCGACGTGGACGAAGGTGCGGCCCCGCGTGTAGACGTCGAGCCGGCCGGTGTGGCGGTTGGCCCAGCGGTTGCCGATGCCGAGGACGAAGTCGGACTCCAGGAAGGTCGCGTTGCCGTAGCGGTGCGAGGTCTGCAGGCCGACCATGCCGGCGTTCAGCTCGTGGCCGTCGGGGATCGCGCCCCAGCCCATCAGGGTCGGCACGACCGGGGTGCCGGTGAGCTCGGCGAACTCCACGAGGAGTTCGCAGGCGTCGGCGCCGATGATCCCGCCGCCCGCGACGATCAGCGGGCGCTCGGCGGCGTTGAGCATGCCGAGCGCCTTGTCGATCTGGGCGCGGGTCGCGGCCGGCCGGTGGACGGGCAGTGGCTCGTACGTGTCCGGGTCGAACTCGATCTCCGTCAGCTGGACGTCGACGGGCAGGTCGATCAGGACGGGGCCGGGGCGGCCGGAGCGCATCAGATGGAAGGCCTGCTGGAAGACGCCGGGGACCTGGGCCGCCTCCATGACGGTGACGGCCATCTTGGTCACGGGCCGGGCGATCGAGGCGATGTCGACGGCCTGGAAGTCCTCCTTGTGGATCACGGCGGTCGGGGCCTGGCCCGTGATGCACAGGATCGGGATCGAGTCGCCGGTCGCGGAGTAGAGCCCGGTGATCATGTCGGTGCCGGCCGGCCCCGAAGTGCCGACGCAGACGCCGATGTTGCCCGGGTGGGTGCGGGTGTAGCCCTCGGCCATGTGTGAGGCGCCCTCGACATGGCGGGCGAGGGTGTGGTCGATGCCGCCGCAGGCCTTGAGCGCCGCGTAGAACGGGTTGATCGCCGCGCCGGGGACACCGAACGCGGCGGTGACGCCCTCGCGCCTGAGGACTTCGACTGCCGCGCGGGCAGCGGTCATTCGAGCCATCGAGTGCTCCTCTTCGCCTGTGGGAATCGCTCTCTCGTTGCGCCCGCCGCGAGAACTTCCGCAATATGGAAAGTATTTTCTACTATCTGGAAGCAATGTAAGGGGGTGGGCAAAGGTCGTCAAGAGACGGACAGGAGCGGGCCGGAGGAGGACGATGGGGCCATGTCCGAGAGCGTGCCGGTGCGCTGCCCGGCCTGCCGGCGCGAGCGCCTCTACACCGTGCCGTCGTATCTGTGCGCGTGCGGTGCCCCCGTCGCCCCGGCGCTCGATCCGGCGGCGGCGCCGACAGCCGTCGTGCACCGCGCCTGGGACGAGGACTGGGTCACCCTGCACTGCGTGTCCTGCGGCCGCGAGGGCCAGTGGCCGCACCCGGAACTGGGCTGCCCCTGCGGAACGGCCCTGCGGCTCCCGGTGACCGGAGGGACACGGCCCCGGGAACCGGAACCGGAGACACGGGAACCCGAGGCACAGGAGCCGGAGCCGGGGCCGACCACGCTCCACCGCCCCGTCTTCCGGTCCGTCGCCATCCGGACCGCCCTCGACGCGGTCACCGCCGCCGCCCTCTATCTGCGCTGGCTGGGCCATGGCGATGTCCGGCGGGCCGATCAGCGGCCCACCTCGGGGATCGGTCTCGCCGCCCCCGGCCTGCTCGCCCAGGTCGACCCGAGTGTGCGACCGGCCGCGCTGCGGGACGTGGAGTGTCTGTGGCTGACGGCGATGGCCCAGTCCTCGGACTGTGTGTACTTCTCCCTCGCCGGGTACGCCGACGAGGCCCGCGCCGGCGCCGACCGGCTGCGCGTCCCGCTGTTCCTGCTGGACCTGACGGGCACCCCGCGACCCGTGAACGCGGCGGCCGCCGCCCTCGACGCCAGGGGCGCCTAGGGCCTGTCCAGCCGATCAAGTCGCAGGAAAGCACCGGTGCCTTGCCAGTGCCGGGAAGCGGGGTCTGGTGCGTGCAGCTGCAAGGCGGAGGAGGGCGTCGACGCGATGGGGGTCCCCCCGCTCGAGCGCAGTCGAGAGTGGGGGAGTCGGCAACCGACGACAACGCCGCAGCTGTGCGTGCCAGACCCCGCGTCTGCGGCATGATCGGCCGGACAGGTCCTAAGGCGGCGACGGCCGTCGGCGGGACTCAGCTGCCGTACGTCTCCCGCAGCTCGATCTTGCGGACCTTCCCGGACACGGTCATCGGGAACGCCTCCAGCACCTGGAGCCTGCTGGGGACCTTGTAGTGCGCGAGCCGCCCCTCGCAGTAGGCGCGCAGCTCCTCCAGGGTGAGCGGTTCCGCGGCCTCGCGCGGGATCACACAGGCGAGGACCTCCTCGCCGTACCGCTCGTGCGGGACGCCGACGACCTGGACGTCCTGGATCTTCGGGTGGCCGTGGAGGAACTCCTCGATCTCGCGCGGGTAGATGTTCTCCCCGCCCCGGATGATCATGTCCTTGATGCGGCCGACTATCTCCACGTAACCGTCCTCGCGCATCACCGCCAGGTCGCCGGTGTGCATCCAGCGGCCCGCGTCGATCGCCTCGGCGGTCTTCTCGGGCTCGTTCCAGTAGCCGAGCATCACGCTGTAGCCGCGGGTGCACAACTCGCCCGCCGTGCCGCGCGGTTGCGTCACCCCGGTCGCGGGGTCGACGACCTTCACCTCGATGTGCGGCAGGACCCGGCCGACCGTGCCGGTGCGGTGTCCCAGGTCGTCGTCGCGACGGGTCTGGGTGGAGACGGGCGAGGTCTCGGTCATGCCGTAACAGATCGACACCTCGGCCATGTTCATCTCCGAGACGACCCTCTTCATCACCTCCACCGGGCAGGGCGAGCCCGCCATGATGCCGGTGCGCAGGGAGGAGAGGTCGTACGACGCGAAGTCGGGGAGTCCGAGCTCCGCGATGAACATGGTCGGCACGCCGTACAGGGAGGTGCAGCGCTCCTGCTGGACCGCCTCCAGGGTGGCCCTGGGTTCGAAGGAGGGGGCCGGGATCACCACGCAGGCGCCGTGAGAAGTGGCCGCCAGGTTCCCCATCACCATTCCAAAACAATGGTAGAAGGGCACCGGGACGCAGATCCGGTCCTGCTCGGTGTAGGCGATCATCTCGCCCACGAAGTAACCGTTGTTGAGAATGTTGTGATGGGACAGGGTGGCGCCCTTGGGGAAGCCGGTCGTCCCCGACGTGTACTGGATGTTGATCGGGTCGTCGCAGGACAGGCCGTCCGCGAACGACACCGGCGTGCCCCGGGCGATCAGGGCCTCCCAGCTCGGATCCCCGATGAAGACGGTCTCCCTCAACTCCGGGCAGCTGTCCCGCACTTGCCCGACCATCGCCCGGTAGTCGCTCGTCTTGTGGCCGAGGGAGGCGAAGAGGAGGCGGACGCCGGCCTGGTGGAGGACGTACTCCACCTCGTGGGTGCGGTAGGCCGGGTTGACGTTCACCATGATCGCGCCGATGCGCGCGGTGGCGTACTGGACCAGCACCCTCCCCCACTGCCTTAAGGGCGTGGGAGGTGCCCCCACGGGCAGTTGACCGCCCAGATGCCCACCCGGTCGCCCTTGGCGATCCCGCTCGCGAGCAGCGCGTACGCCAGCTCGTCGACGTCGGCGGCGAACCGGGCGTAGGTCCAGCGCCGTCCCGAGGGCACGTCGACGAGCGCCTCACGGTCCGGCCAGGCGGCGACGGCCCGGTCCAGGTTCGCTCCGATGGTGTCGCCGAGCAGGGCGGTCCCGCTGGTCCCGTGCGTGTACGAGCCTGCCGTCGCCGGAGCGCCGGAGGCCGCTGTCGCGGGAGAGCCGGAGGCCGCCGCCACAGGACCGCCGGAGGCCGCCGTCACCGGAAGTCCTCCTCGCGGTACTCGTCGCCCGAGCCCGCCGCCGTCGCCTCCCGGAGCTCGATGCGGCGGATCTTGCCGGAGACGGTCTTGGGCAGCGGGGCGAACTCCAGGCGGCGGATGCGCTTGTAGGGGGCGAGGGTCTCGCGGGAGTGCTCGAACAGCACCTTCGCCGTGTCCGGGCCCTGCTGCCAGCCCTCCGCCAGGACCACGTACGCCTTCGGCACGGCGAGGCGCAGCTCGTCCGGCGCGGGCACGACGGCCGCCTCGGCCACCGCCTCGTGCTCCAGCAGCGCGCTCTCCAGCTCGAACGGGCTGATCTTGTAGTCGGAGGCCTTGAACACGTCGTCGGCGCGGCCCACGTAGGTGATGTAACCGTCGGCGTCGCGGGCGCCGATGTCGCCGGTCCGGTAGTAGCCGCCGCCCATCGCCTCCGCCGTACGGTCGGGGTCGCCGTGGTAGCCGGTCATCAGGCCCACCGGCCGTTCCGAGAGGTCGAGCGCGATCTCGCCCTCCGCCGCGCCGGGCGCGCCCGAGACCGGGTCGAGCAGTTCCACGCGGTAGCCGGGGCTGGGCCGGCCCATCGAGCCGGTCTTCAGCTTCTGGCCGGGGCTGTTGGCGACCTGCACGGCCGTCTCCGTCTGCCCAAAGCCGTCCCGGATCGTCACCCCCCAGGCCCTGCGCACCTGTTCGATCACCTCGGGGTTGAGCGGCTCGCCGGCCGCGACGGCCTCCCTCGGCGGGGTGGCCAGCTGGGTGAGGTCGGCCTGGATGAGCATCCGCCACACGGTGGGCGGGGCGCAGAACGTGGTGACGCCAGCGCGGTCCATCTCCGCCATCAGCCGGGCCGCGTCGAAGCGCGTGTAGTTGTGGATGAAGACGGTGGCCTGCGCGTTCCAGGGCGCGAAGAGGTTCGACCAGGCGTGCTTGGCCCAGCCCGGCGAGGAGATGTTCAGGTGCACGTCACCGGGCTTGAGGCCGATCCAGTACATGGTCGCCAGATGCCCGACCGGGTACGAGGTGTGGGTGTGCTCGACCAGCTTGGGGCGGGCGGTCGTACCGGAGGTGAAGTACAGCATCAGCGGGTCGTCGGCGAGGGTGGGGCCGTCGGGCGTGAAGCCCGCGGGCGCGGCGTAGGCGTCCTCGTACGCCTGCCAGCCCTCGGGCGCGCCGCCGACCGCGATGCGGGTGTAGTCGCCGGGCACCTCGTCGAACTTGGCGGTGTCCTCGGAGCGTACGAGGACGTGCCGGACCCGGCCGCGCTCGACGCGGTCGCGCAGGTCGGCGGGGCCGAGCAGCGGGGTGGCGGGGATGACGACGGCGCGCAGCTTCATCGCGGCGAGCGCGGTCTCCCACAGTTCGGCCTGGTTGCCGAGCATGACGAGGACGCGGTCCTCGGCGGCCACCCCCTGTCCGCGCAGCCGGTTCGCGACCCGGTCGGAGCGTTCGGACAGCTCGGCGAAGGTCAGCCGGGTCTCGGTGCCGTCCTCCTCCACGATGTGCAGGGCGGTGCGGTCGTTGCCCTCCGCGATGACGTCGAACCAGTCGAGGGCCCAGTTGAACTGCTTCGGGCGGGGCCAGGCGAAGCCCTCGCAGGCGGCTGTGTAGTTCTCACGGTGTTCCAGCAGGAAGTCCCGTGCCCTGCGGAACTGTTCGGTCGCCGTCGTCATCGGTGTCCTCCTCGGTGCCGGACCATTGCCGGGCGGCTCTCCGACATCGTGTAATCCGTGATGGGGGTCTCACTACCCCCGAACGGGGGGAGTGCGGCGCGCGGGGGTGACATGTGGGATCATCCCCAGCCACGCGGAAAGGGCGAGGACGTGGCAGCAGACCCAGCCGGTACGGCGGAGATCCGCGGGGCGCTGGCGCGCCTGCGGCGTATGACGGGGCTGCCGGTCGCCTTCGGCGGCCTGGTGGAGCCGGGGCGTTCCCGGATGCGGATCAGCGAGTTCAGCGGCGCGGCCACGCTCGCGCTCAGCGGGCTCGCGGTGACCTCGGGCAACGGCCTCGGCGGCAAGGCGGTCGCGCTGGCCCGCCCGTGCGTGGTCACCGACTACTCGCTCTCCCGGCAGATCAGCCACGAGTACGACGCGGCGGTCGCCGAGGAGGGGCTGCGCTCGGTGCTGGCGATCCCGGTGGTGGTACGGCGCCGGGTGCGCGGGGTGCTCTACGGCGCGCTGCGCACCGCCCAGCCGCTGGGCGACCGCACCCTGAACACGGCGGTGGTGGTGGCGCGGGACGTGGAGCAGGCGCTGGTCGTCGAGGACGAGGCGCGCGCTCTGCTGTGCGAGGCCGGGCGGCGGCCCGCCCGTGACACCGCTCCCGGGCCGGGCTGGGAGCAGGTGCGGGAGGCGCATGCCGCTCTGCGGGCGCTGGCCCCGAGGATCGGTGACCCGGCGCTGCGCGCGGAGCTGCTGGAGGCCTGCGGTCTGCTGACGCCGGGCGAGGGCGGGCAGCCGGTCCAGCTGGCGCCCCGGGAGCTGGACGTGCTGGCGTGTGTGGCGGCGGGGGCGACGAACGCGGTGGCCGCTGAGCGGCTGGGGCTGCGGTCGGAGACCGTGAAGGCGTATCTTCGCTCGGCCATGCGGCGGCTTGGGGCGCATACCCGGGGTGAGGCCGTGGCCGCGGCGCGGCGGGCGGGGCTGCTTCCCTAGCGCGCCGTGGTTTGTCTGCTGCGCCGTTGTGGCTGGTCGCGCAGTTCCCCGCGCCCCTTTCGGGGCGCTGCCGAACCGTAGGCGGCATCGCTCGGCGGCTTAGTCCACGCGGGTGGTTCCCGTCGGTAACAACGACATGGAAGAGTGCTCCCACACCTGTCGCGGCACCCGCTGCGACGGGGGTACGGACCGCATGGATCAAGCCAGGGAGGGGCTGCCACGACAACCAGCCATTCATCCGCCGCCGCAGTGAATTTGCTTATGCGTCACGTTGTTATCTCCCTCACCACGCCGTCCCTCCGAATTTCACGGAGACATTGCCTAGAATTTGGCCCGGACACGACACTCGGAGGGGAGCGGTGACTGTGCGACGGGACTTCAAGGAGCCTGCCAGATGCCGCCCCGACCTGGTCATCGGCAGGGAGGAGCTGTTCGCCTCCGCCCGTGACCAGCTGGCCCGCGGCGGCAGTGTGCTGCTCCACGGCCCCGCCGGAATAGGAAAGTCGACCGTGCTGCGGGCATTGGCCGCGGATTACGGCGACGCGGCGCACACCGTGTTGCGCTGCTCGGCGACCGAGTCCGAATCCCATCTCCCCTTCCTGGCCCTGGCCGACCTGTTCGGTCTGGTCCTGGACGAGATCTCGGACAAGCTGCCGACGGCCCAGCGCACCGCCCTGGAATCGGCCCTGACCGGCCGCGGCGAGTCCACCCTGCAGCGCGACGGCCTCGCCCTGCGCCTCGCCGTGCTCTCCGCCCTGCGTGCCCTCGCGGCCTCCGGCCCCGTGCTGCTCGTCGCCGACGACCTCCAGTGGCTGGACTCGGCCAGCGCCGAGCTCCTCGGCTTCGCCGCGCGCCGCCTCGGCGACACCCCGGTGCAGCTGCTGTCCGCGGTCCGCACGGAGGGGCAGGAGTACGACCGTCATCTACGCGCGTCCCCGCCGGACACCCTCGCCGTCCGGCTCAACCCGCTCTCCCGCGCCCAGGTCTCCGCCCTGCTCGACCACCGCGGCTACACCGATCTGCCCCGCTCCACCGTCCGCGAGATCCACCGCACCAGCGGCGGCAACCCCCTGTTCGCCCTGGAGCTCGGCCGTGCCCTCGGCGAGAACCCGACCCCGCCGCGGCCCGGCGAGCCGCTGCCGGTGCCGACCTCGCTGCGCGCCCTGGTGCTCAGCCGCCTCGACATGCTCTCCGACGAGGCCCGCCGCACCCTGCTGGTGGCCAGCGCCGGCGCCCGCCCCACCCTGGCCCTGCTGCACGCGGCCGGCCGGGAGAACGCCGAGGCCGAGACCGCCCAGGCGGCCGAGCTGGGGCTGCTGGCGACCGAGCCCGAGGGCCCCGCCGTACGGTTCGCGCATCCGCTGATCTCGGCGGCGCTGTACGCGGAGGCGCCCGCGCTGGAGCGCCGGGCCGCGCACGCCGCGCTGTCCACCGCCGCCTCCGACCCGATCGAGCGGGCCCGCAACCTGGCCCTCGCCACCACCGGCACCGACCCGGAGGTGGCCGCCCGGCTCGCCGAGGCCGCGGCCCTCGCCCGTGACCGCGGCGCCCCGTCCGTCGCCGCCTCCCTCGGGCTGCTCGCCGCCCGCCACACCCCGCCGGACGGCACCCCTCCCCCGGACGAGCACCGGCTGAAGGCCGCCGAGGACGCGATCACGGCCGGCGAGGTGGACCTGGCGCGGGACATCGCGCGCGAGGTGCTGACCCGGGCCACCGTGCCCGCCGACCGGATACGTGCCTGGGAGGTCGTCATCGAGGCCGCCGGACAGGCCCTCGGCGATGTCGACGCCGTCTTCCCGCAGGCCCTCGCCGACGCCGGCGACGACCCCCGGCTGCTCGCCCTGGTCCACTACCACCTCGCCTGGCGCAAGCTGATCGTCGAGGGCGACTTCTCCGAGGCCCGCCAGGAGGCCGCGCACGCGGCGGAGCTGGCGGCGCGCGGCGGCGACCGGCGCACCGAGCTGATGTCGCTGTCCTTCCAGGCCTCCACCGAGACCCTGATGGGCCATCCGAACGCGCCCACCACCATCAAACGGGCGCTGAAAGAGCCTCAGAACCCGTATGTGGCCTGCCATCACAACGGAGTGGGCGCCGCCCGGTTCCGCTGGCTGCTGATGAGCGACCAGCTGCCCGAGGCCCGGGCCACCATCACCGCGCTGCTGCGCGAGGTGCGCCGCCGCGGGATGGTCGAGAGCGAGGTGCACTTCCAGCGCTTCCTCGCCGAGACCGAACTGCGCTCCGGGCACTGCGGGCGCGCCCTCGACCTGTCCCGGGAGAGCCTCAGGCTGGCCCGCGACTCCGGCATCGGCCTCGGCGCGTCCGCGATGCTCGCCTCCCTCGCCGAGGCCTCCGGCGGCGATCTGGACCGGGCCCTCGCCCTCGCCCGGGAGGCGGCGGAGCGCGCCGAGGAGGACGGCGACCAGATGTACCTCTCGCGCGCCCTGGCCGCTCAGGGCCACGCCCAGCTGGTGGCCGGCGACGCCGCGGGCGCGGTCGCCTCGCTGCGCCGGGTGCGGGAACTGGAAGTGGGCCTGCGCATCACCGACCCGGCGCGCGGGCGCTGGCACGGCGACCTCGCCGAGGCACTGGTCCGCGTCGGCGAACCGGGCGAGGCGCAGGACGTCATCGACGTCACCCGTGAGCACGCGCTGCGGCTCGGCCGGGAGAGCGTCCTCGCCGTCCTCGACCGGGCGGAGGCCCTGGTGCGGGCGGCACACGGCGACCACGAGGGGGCGCTGGCCCGGCTGACGTCCGTTCAGGACCGGCTCGCCAAGCTGGGCTACGGCCTGGAGGAGGCGCGGGCCGCGTTCGCGCTGGCCCGGCTGCGTACCGGACGGCCCGGTCCGACGTCCTACGACGAGGCGGCGCGGCTGTTCCGGCGGTGCCGGGCGCTGCCCTGGCTGCGGCAGGTCGACGCGGCAGCGGCGGCGGGCGCCACGGAGGCGGTGCCGGCCGTCCCGCAGGCGGCGCCCGCCTCCGACGCCCTCGAAGGTCTCGCGTCGATGGAGCGTCAGGTCGCCGCCCTGGTCATGGAGGGCGCGACGAACCGGGAGATCGCCGCCCGGCTGTTCATCAGCGTCAAGACGGTCGAGGCGACCCTGACCCGGGTCTACCGCAAGCTGGGGATCCGCTCCCGGGTGGACATCGTCCGGCTGGCGGCGGGGCGTCACGCGAAGTGAGCCACGCGGGGGTTAACTGCCGTACGCGGGTTGACTCGGGGCGCCCGCGGGCCGACCGAGGGTTTTCCCTGCCCCGACGCCCCTAGGGGGTTCCCTCATTGGGAGGAGGCTGCCCCGCCCCCTAGCGTTTGGGATGTGCCGCTCGCCCGGGCACACGGGGGTCGGTCCCGCGACCCCCGTGCATCACCCCCCACACCCGCGCGACCCCCCACCGGCAAATCCCCCACGAGGAGACGCATGTTCGGGCTCAACCGTGCCAAGAAGGCTGCGGCCGTCGTCGCGGCCACCGCTGCTGCGGCAGCGACGGCTCTGCTCAGCGCCCCCACCGCTGTCGCAGCGCCCCAGCCGATCGTCGGCGGCACGACCACCACCACGACCGCGTACCCGTTCATGATGCAGATCACGGACGCCTCGCAGAACCAGTTCTGCGGCGGCACCCTGGTCTCCGCGACCAAGGTGGTCACGGCGGCGCACTGTATGGTCGGCGAGACCACCAGCAGCGTGCGCGTCGTCGGCGGCCGGACCTACCTGAGCGGCACCAACGGCACGGTCAGCCGAGTGAGCAAGATCTGGATCAACCCGGACTACACGGACGCCACCAACGGTGACGACGTGGCCGTCCTGACCCTGGCGACCTCGATGTCGTACACCCCGGCGTCGTACGTCTCCTCGTCCCAGACCAGCGTGTACGCGGCCGGCACCACGGCCCGCGTCCTCGGCTGGGGCACCACCTCGGAGAACGGCAGCTCCTCCAACCAGCTGCGGACCGCGACCGTCCCGATCGTGTCCGACTCCAGCTGCCGCTCCTCCTACGGTTCCGACTTCGTCGCGACCGACATGGTTTGCGCCGGATACTCATCCGGCGGCGTAGACACCTGCCAGGGCGACAGCGGCGGTCCCCTGCTCATCGGGGGCGTCCTGGCAGGGATCACTTCATGGGGCGAGGGTTGCGCGGAGGCCGGTTACCCGGGTGTCTACACCCGGCTGACCACCTTCTCCGACCTCGTCACCGCGCAGGTCAACTCGTAGGGAACGAGTGACCGCAAGAAGTCCTGAGCACCCCTCAGGTGAATGACCAGGGGGCGCTGCGAGCCTCCACGAGCGGCCCGCAGCGCCCCCTCTCCATGCCCGCGTACGGATCACCGTTTGTCCACGACGGTCCCGAACCGGATGTCGTACGAAGCCCCCGGGTCCAGCACCCGCAGCATCCGCTCCGCCTCTGCGGTCACCGCCTCCTGCTCGGCCTTGTCGAGCGTGCCGAAGGGTTCGACGACGAGGGCGTCCGCCTCCGTCTTCCACACTCCCGCGAGGAAGCCGTCGACGAGGAGGGTGCGGAAGGCCTGGTTGCCCTGCCAGGCGCGGCCGTGCAGGGCGGCCGGGACGACCCGGGTGCGGTCGGCGTGCGAGAGCAGCAGGTTGTCGAACTCGGGGAGGAAGCGGGGCGGGGCCGGGGTGTCAGGGTCGGGGCGCGGGGCGTCCGGGAGGTCGAAGAGTTCGGTGCCGTGCTCGTCCCGGAAGGTGAGGAGTTCGGGCCGCAGCCGCTCGAAGGCCTCGCGCAGCCGGGTGAGTCCGGCCCAGGTCTGCATGTCCTTGACGGAGGCCGGCCCGAAGGCGGCGAGGTAGCGCCGGACGACGCTCTCCGGGGCGGGTGCCGCCTCGGCCGGACGGCCCAGCCAGTGCTCGGCGGTGGTGAGGGCGACCTGTCCGCTCCTCCCCCACAGTCCGCGCGGGGTGACCTGGACGAGGGGCAGCCGGCAGCGGGCGGCGACGGCGAGGGACTGCGGGTCGGCGCCCGGCCACTCGGCGGCGAGGGCCTCGCGCAGCTGCTTCATGGTGCGCGGCTCCGCCTCGACCAGGTCGCGGGCGAGGGCGGCGAGCCGGTCGAGGTCGACACCGGCGAGCCCGGCGCGGAAGTTCGTCAGCTCGCGGTCCCGGGCGGGCTGGACGAACGGCCGCAGGGTGAGGCAGTCGTCGGCCGTGTGGGTGTGGATGGTGGAGCGCATGGTGACGATCCGCACCACCTCCCGGTCCGCCATCAGCCCCGACAGCTCCTCGGGCGCGAAGCCGCCGAGACGGGCGGCGAGGGCGTGGTACGGCGGCTTGACGTTCTGCGCCTGCAGCCCCAGCAGATGCTCCACGGCCGCCTTCACCGGCAGCGCGGCGGGCCGCAGGAGCAGCTGCCGGTCGAGGGTCGCACGGTTGAGGGCACGGGCGGAGAGCACGGGGGCGGCGGCGGACGTCTTCTTCGTCATGGAGGGCAAGCTAGCGGGGATCGAGGACAGGATCTGTCCTCTTGTGGCCTCTTGAACGGGTGGGACCCCACACCGTATGCCCGATATACCCTGGGCTGTGATCACACGGACGTAGGCTCGACCCACGCGACCGAGAGGCAGCCTCGATGTCCGATCGCCCCCGTTCCCGGAAGTCCGTCTGGCGCCGCGGCGCACCCCCGCCCGAGCCGCCGAGGCCCACCGCCCCGGCGTCCCCCGTGCCCCCGGAGCCGCCGGAGAACGGCGAGGTGGCCAGTGTCGTCCAGGCGGTGCTCTACCGCGACGGCGTCCGCGTGTACGCCCCCGCCGGGCTGGCGGAGACCTACCGGGCGCTGCGCGAGCAGCCCGCCGGCATGGCGTGGATCGGCCTGGCCCGTCCCACCGAGGGCGAACTGCACTCGCTGGCCGCCGAGTTCGGCCTCCACCCCCTGGCGGTCGAGGACGCGAAGGAGGCCCACCAGCGTCCCAAGCTGGAGCGCTACGGCGACACCCTCTTCGTCGTCCTGCGCGCCGCCCGCTACCTGGACGCGCCGGAGGAGATCGACTTCGGTGAGCTGCATGTGTTCGTCGGTCCCGATTTCGTCATCACGGTCCGCCACGGAGCGGCGCCGGACCTGTCGGCGGTCCGCCGGCGCATGGAGGAGAGCCCGGAGCTGCTGAAGCTCGGCCCCGAGGCGGTCCTGTACGCCATCCTCGACGCGGTCGTCGACGGTTACCTTCCGGTCGTGTCGGGGGTCCAGAACGACATCGACGAGATCGAGACGGAGGTCTTCCGCGGCGACCCGGAGGTCTCCCGCCGTATCTACGAACTCTCCCGCGAGATGGTCGAGTTCCAGCGTGCCACCCGCCCCCTGGTCGGCATGCTGCACGGCCTGATGGCCGGTTTCTCCAAGTACGGCACCGACGAGGAGCTCCAGCGCTACCTCCGCGACGTCGCCGACCACGTCACGCACACCAGCGAACGCGTCGACGGCTTCCGCCAGGCCCTCACCGAGATCCTCACCGTCAACGCGACCCTGGTCACGCAGCAGCAGAACGCGGAGATGCGGGCGCTTGCGGAGGCGGGGTTCGAACAGAACGAGGAGATCAAGAAGATCTCGTCCTGGGCGGCGATTCTGTTCGCGCCGACGTTGGTGGGGACGATCTACGGGATGAACTTCAGCCATATGCCGGAGCTGCACTGGGTGTTCGGCTACCCCTTCGCGATCGTCCTGATGGCCGTCGTGTGCACCAGCCTTTACGTCATCTTCAAGCACCGCGACTGGCTCTGAACCGGCCACACCGAACTGGAGTGCGATGGCGTGAAGGCACCCGTAGGGGGTGTCGGGTCTGTGGATCAACCCTCAAAGCTTGAGCACAAATTACACACAACCCTCTCTTCATACCGGTCCTGATGGTCTAGATTGACCATGCTTCAGCTGATCGGCCACGAGGCGACCAGTTAGTGATCTGTAGGTCCGGCGCTGCTCAAAGCCAGCAGTCGCGTCCCCGGCGCCGGACGTGGGGGTGATCGATCCCCCGGAGCCCGAGAGGGACCTTGGGTGCGGGGCGCACCCGTGGTTTCGACGGGTTCCCGGGCACCTCGTCCACGTAACTCAGGAACAGCCGGAATGTCATGCGCGGGAGGCGGGGGCCTTCCGCGGGGAGGAACGGCGCGGCACGGGGCCGGAGCCTCACGAGGGGAGGAAGCGTACGGGAGGGCGGGGACCTCCCGGGGGGAGCAACAGTGTTGGACGAAGACGTCGAACCACTGGGGACCTGGGGGGTTCTGTGCGGCAAGGGGGACTTGTCAGCCCGTTTCCGTCGGCGCGCGGGCGTCCGGCGAACGGAGCGATCAGCGGGCCCGCGATCGACTGGGAGCAGCGGTACCGCCGTACCGTGATCACCACCGACACCGTGGCCACCGCCTGTGTGGTGGCGGCGATCGGCAACTTCTTCGGGGCCCGGGACGCGGCCAACTGGCATGAGAAATGGGGGATTCTCGCCTTCGGCACCGAGCTGCTGGTGCTGGGAGCGCTCGCGGTGAGCCGGTCGTGGGCTCCTGCCGTGCTCGGCCAGGGCGCCGAGGAATTCCGCCGGCTCGGACGCTCACTGTTCACCGCGACCGTCGTACTGGCGCTCGGCGGGATCGCTCTCACCTCGCGCAACATCAAGCTCTGGATCTTCGTGGCGATCCCCGCGATCGCGCTCGTCACCATGACCGCGCGGTATGTGCTGCGCCTCGGGCTGCACAAACAGCGCAAGCAAGGACGGTGCCTGCGACCGGTGCTCGCCGCCGGGAGCGTGGCCACCGTGCGCGACCTGATCACCCGGACCCGTAAGTTCCCGCACCTCGGCTGGCGGGTGGACGGGGTGTGCACGACGGACGGCCGCGGGCTCGACGGCGGCCAACTGGACGGAGTGCCGGTCGTCGGCCGGCTGACGGACGTCGCGGACCACGTCCACCTCTACGGCTACCGTGTCGTCGCGGTCACACCGGACCCGCACTGGTCACCGGACCGGCTGCAGCGGCTGGCCTGGAACCTCGAGGGCAGCGACGCCGAGATGGTCGTGGCCCCCGTGCTGATGGAGGTGGCCGGCCCGCGGCTGCACGTCGACGCGGTGCTCGGGATCCCGTTGCTGCGGGTCAGCATGCCGACCTTCACCGGGGGCCGCCGGGCGGTCAAAGGGGTCGTCGACCGGATGGGCGCAACGTTTCTGCTGCTGCTGTTCGCGCCGCTGATGGTGTTCGTCGGGCTGCTCGTGCTGTTGGACAGCCGGGGCGGGGTCTTCTACCGCCAGCGCAGGGTCGGCAAGGACGGCCGCGAGTTCACCATTCTCAAGTTCCGCACCATGGTCGCCGGGGCCCACCGGGCACGCGCCGCGCTGGCCGACCGCAACGAGGGCGCGGGCCCGCTGTTCAAACTCCGCCGGGATCCGCGGGTGACCCGGGTGGGAGCGGTGCTGCGCCGGTACTCGCTCGACGAGCTCCCGCAGCTCTTCAACGTGCTCACCGGATCGATGTCGCTCGTCGGCCCGCGGCCCCCGCTGCCGGAGGAGTCCGCCGCGTACGGCCCGGACATCCGGCGGCGGCTGCTGGTCAAACCGGGGCTCACCGGCCTGTGGCAGATCAGCGGACGCAGCGACCTGTCGTGGGAGGAGGCGGTCCGCCTCGACCTGCGGTACGTGGAGGACTGGTCGCTCGCCCTGGACACAGTGATCTTGTGGAAGACGCTGCGTGCGGTGCTCTACGGACAGGGGGCCTACTGATGCGCCAGGGGGAGGAACGGGTCATGAGAGTCAGCGTTTTCGGCCTCGGCTACGTGGGCTGTGTGTCGGCCGCGTGCCTGGCCAGCATGGGACACGAGGTCATCGGGGTCGACGTGAACCAGGTGAAGGTCGACCTGGTGAACGACGGCAAGGCCCCGGTGGTCGAGGAGCGGATCGGCGAGCTCATCGCCGAGGTCGTGCGGACCGGAGCGCTGCGCGCCACCGGCGACGTCCGCGAGGCGATCATGGAAAGTGAGGTGTCGCTGGTCTGCGTGGGCACGCCGTCGGAGCCCAACGGCAGCCTGTGCACCACCTACTTGGAGCGGGTCACCGAGGAGATCGGCGCCGCGCTGGCCGAGGGGGCCAAGCAGGGGGGCCGGCACACGGTGGTGTTCCGCAGCACCATGCTCCCGGGCACCTGCCTGAACCTGCTGGTACCGATCCTGGAGAAGTACGTCGGCGGCACCGCCGGGGTGGACGTCGGGGTCGCGGTCAACCCGGAGTTCCTGCGCGAGGGCACGAGCGTGCGGGACTTCTTCGACCCGCCCAAGACCGTCATCGGCGAGCTCGACCCGGAGAGCGGCGACGCGGTGCTGGCGCTGTACGACGGCCTGCCCGGCGAGGTGTTCCGGGTGCCGGTCCCGACGGCCGAGGCGATCAAGTACGCGGACAACGCGTTCCACGGCCTCAAGATCGGCTTCGCGAACGAGCTGGGCGCGGTGTGCCAGGCGCTCGGCGTGGACTCGCACCAGGTGATGGACGTGTTCCTGGCCGACCGCAAGCTGAACATCAGCCCCGCCTACCTGCGGCCCGGCTTCGCCTTCGGTGGCTCCTGTCTGCCCAAGGACCTGCGCAGCCTGGTCCACGCGGCGCAGCGGGCCGACGTCTCGGTGCCCATCCTGTCCCATGTGCTGCCCTCCAACTCCGACCACCTCCAGCGCGCGGTGGAGCTGGTCGAGCGCACCGGCAGACGCAGGGCCGGGTTGTTCGGGCTGTCCTTCAAACCCGGCACCGACGACCTCCGCGAGAGCCCGCTCGTCGAGCTGGCGGAGAGGCTCTTCGGCAAGGGGTACGACCTGAAGATCTACGACGCCAACGTGAGCCTGTCCCGGCTGCTCGGCGCGAACCGCGAGTACATCGAGACCCGGCTGCCGCACCTCGCGCAGCTCCTCGCGGACTCCGTCGACGAGGTGCTCGAACACGCCGAGGTGTGCCTGGTCGGGACCAGGGATCCGGCCGTCCTGTCGGCGCTGCCCCACGGCGGCGACGGCCCGGTGATCGTCGACCTCATCCGCCTTCCCGACGCCGAGACGCGCCGGACCGAACCGGGGTACATGGGCCTTGCTTGGTGACACATCGTTCGGTGACACGGCCGGCGGCGACCGGCACGGCCGGCGCGCGCTGATCCTGGTGGAGAACCTGTCGGTGCCGTTCGACCGGCGGGTGTGGCAGGAGTGCACGACGCTGCGCGACGCGGGCTGGACGGTGCACGTCATCTGCCCGCAGGGGAGCAAGCGGGACACGGAGCCGGAGGCGGAGATCGACGGGGTGCGGATCCACCGCTACCCGTTGCGCGCGGCCACCGGAGGACCGGCCGGCTATCTGCGGGAGTACGGAACGGCGCTGTGGCACACGCTCCGGCTCGCCCGCAAGGTCGGCCCGGTCGACGTCGTCCACGCCTGCAACCCGCCTGACCTGCTGTTCCTTCCGGCGCTGTGGCTGAAGCGGCGCGGGGCGCGGTTCGTCTTCGACCAGCACGACCTGGTGCCCGAGCTCTACCTCTCCCGGTTCGACCGCGGCAAGGACCTGCTCTACCGCGCCGTGTGCGCGCTGGAACGGCGGACCTACCGGGCCGCGGACGTCGTACTCGCCACGAACGAGAGCTACAAGGACGTCGCGGTGCGCCGGGGCGGGCGACGCCCGGAGGACGTCTTCGTGGTGCGCAGCGCGCCCGACATCGACCGCTTCCACCCCGTACCTCCCGAGCCGGAGCTGAAGCGCGGCAAGCCTCATCTGCTGTGCTACCTCGGTGTCATGGGGCCGCAGGACGGCGTCGACTACGCCCTGCGGGCCCTCGCGAAGCTGCGCGACGAGTACGGGCGGACCGACTGGCACGCGGTGTTCGTCGGGGCCGGAGACACCTTCGACGCGATGGTGGAGCTGTCCCGGCGGCTCGGGCTCTCGGAACAGGTGCGGTTCACCGGGCGCGTTCCGGACGCCGACCTGGTGCGCTACCTGTCCACCGCGGACGTGTGCCTCTCCCCCGACCCGCGCAATCCGCTCAACGACGTGTCGACCATGAACAAGGTCCTGGAGTACATGGTGATGGGCCGGCCGGTCGTCTCGTTCGACCTTCGGGAGGCGCGCGTCTCCGCCGGTGACGCCGCCGTCTACGCGCCCGCCAACGACGAGGCCGAGTTCGCCGGGCTCATCGCGCTGCTGCTGGACGATCCGGAGAAGCGGGCCCTGATGGGCAAGATCGGCCAGGAGCGGATCAGCGGGCCGCTCTCCTGGCGGAACTCGCAGGCGTCGCTGCTCGCCGCCTACGCCGCCGCCTGCCGTGACCGGGCCCGGGTGCCGGCGCGCGACCCGGACGGGGCAGGGGAAGGGGAAGGGCCGCACCATTGATCGACGACACCATACGCCTGGTCACGATCGGGCGGATCATCCGTCGGCGCCGACGGCTGCTCACCATCCTGGCCCTGGTGGGTGCGCTCGTCGGCTACGGCGCCTCCGTGCTGTTTCCGCCGCGCTACACGACCTCGGCATCGGTGCTGCTGCCGGGGACGTGGGAGGAGCGCGAGCTGCTGACGCAGACGGAGGTGGCGACCAGTTCGGTGGTGGTGGACCGCGCGGCCGCCACGCTCGACTGGACCGGGGTGAGCGGCAGCGACCTGCGGGACCAGGTCAGCGCCAAGGCCACCGACGGGAACATCATCAAGATCTCCGGCACGGCCGACACCCCGGAGCGCGCACAGCGCCTCTGCGACCAGGTGGCCAAGGAGTTCGTCTCTTACGCCACGCGGATCGCGAGCGAGAGCGCCGACCCCGGGGCCGCGGAGGAGCTCGCCGCGCTTCAGCAGTCGGTGGAGGACACCAGCCGCCGCATCAGCCGGCTGGCCGACGCGGCC
The DNA here is from genome assembly GCF_048159505.1 of Streptomyces sp. T028. Taxonomy (NCBI): domain Bacteria; kingdom Bacillati; phylum Actinomycetota; class Actinomycetes; order Kitasatosporales; family Streptomycetaceae; genus Streptomyces; species Streptomyces sp. T028. The sequence continues at coordinate 205,956 of NZ_JBLRVZ010000011.1, read as the reverse complement.
GATCCGGGACAGACCGTGGAGAGTGTGCAGACCCGCACCGAGCTGGAGAAGCTGCGCACCGCGCTGCGGGAGGCCATCAGCACGCTGAAGGAGGCCGACCCGGCCGACGACGAGGCGAAGAACATGGTCGTCATGGGGTCGGCGGCCCGGCCCACCGGCGAGGCACCGCCGACGAGGACGCAGCTCATCGCCGGCGGGGCGCTGCTCTTCTTCCTGTTCGCGGTCGTCGGCCACCTCACCGCCGCGCGGATAAGCCGCCGGCTGCGCGGCGAACCGGAGATCGCCGCGGCGCTGGGCTCGGCGCTGCTGGGTACCGTCGACGTACCCGTCCGACGGCCCACGCACCGGACGGAAGGCCCTGGCCCACGGGCCTGGATCCGCCGGCTGGTGGGCCTCGACGTCCGTTGGGACATCCCGACCCCGCAGACGTCCGGCGACGAGGCCAGCAGGCGGATCCGCTACCGGCGGGTGTGCTCCCGTCTCCAGGACCAACTGCCGTCCCCGCGACGGCTGCTGGTGATCTTCCCCGAGGGGGACGAGATCGCCCGCCTGGCCGCCGGGGAGCTCGTCGTCGAGGCCGGAGGCGATCCGCGCTTGCGAGCGGTGGCGGTTCCGGTGTCCCGGCCGATGGTGCCGGACCGCGGCCACGAGTCCGGTGCCCTGGTCGTGCTCAGCGCCGGCAGCTGGACCGCGGGGGAACTCGCCGGCATCGCCGAGGCGTGTGCGGACGCGGGGCACGCGGTCGTCGGCATCGTCCTCGCCGGTCCGGTCCGTGCGACGCGGTCCGCCGACCACCCCCGGCAGGCCACCGTACCGGCGCTCGCCGACCTCGACGGCGCACTGGACGACGCGACGGGGGTCACAGGGTGACGACGAGTACGACCGCGGAGTCGTCGGCCGCCGCTCCGCTGCTCGATCTGCAGGCCCTGGTGGCGGCGGTGCGCAGACGGCGCCGCCTCTGGTGCTCCCTCGCGGTGCTGGGGCTGCTCGTCGGCGCGGCGGTGGCGTTCCTGCTGCCGCAGCCGCCGACCGCGGTGACCAAGGTGCTGGTCGCGCACGAGGAGGACCAGCCGAACGACCCCGGAACACTGATCCGCACCGACGTCGCGCTGCTGCAGACCACCCGGATCGCCGACAAGGCCCTCAAGTCCCTTGAGTCCCGGGAAAAGGCCGAGGACTTCATGCAGGACTACAGCGGTATCGGTCTGACCAACAACGTGCTGCAGATCACCGTGACCGGTGACAGCGACGCCGAAGCGGTGGCCCGCGCCAAGGCGTTGGCCGACGCGTTCGTCGCGGACCATGTGCGGCGGATCCAGGAGACCGCGGACGCCGAGGCCAAGGCCCTGCGCGACCAGCGTGACCAGCTGAAGGCCCAACTGGCCCAGGTCAACAAGGCGATCGGGGACGGAAGCGGGGCCGGCGGGCCGGAGTCGTCGGCGGACCTGGAGTCGCTCTACGCCCGCCGGGCCGAACTCACCTCGCAGATCACCGACTTCGGCCAGCGCGCCGCGGAGGCGAGCATCGGCACACCCCGGCTCGTGGCCGGCACGCAGATCGTGGACGCCCCGTACGCGGTGCGGCGCTCGCTGCCCAAGGCGGCTGCCACCGACGCCGCGATCGGGCTGTTCCTCGGGCTCTTCCTCGGGATCGCGGTGGCCGCGGTCGGCGCGGTGGTGGCGGACCGTCCCGTGCTGCGCCGGGAGATCGCGGCGAACCTCGGCGCCTCCGTCATCGCGGAGCTGCCCCGCCGGTCGGGCGGGCTGTGGCAGCGCCGACGGATCCGGGCGGCGCGCGAACGGCTCACCACGTCCCTGGCCCGCACCGTGCGCGGCTCCGCCGAAACGGTGTCGCTGCTGGAACTGGGGTGTGCGCGCGGCACGAGCGTGATCGCCCTGGCCCTCGCCCGGGAACTGGCGGCGGACGGGCCGGTGGTCGTCGTCGACGGCCTGCCCGGCCGGCAGCTCGCGGGCCGCCGCCCCAAGCCGGGAGACCCGACCGTGGTCCGCGGCGAGGGTGCCGCGGCCCTGTCACCTCAGGAGCGCCGGATCGGCGTCGGCTCGGTGGCACCCGGCACGGCGTGGACCGACCTGCAGTACCTCGGCACGCAGACCGTGCTCGTCGTGCGTGCCGGGCACGGCAGCGCCGCATGGCTGCACACCGTGGCGCGGCAACTCGCGGACCAGCGCATTCCGGTGATCGGTGTGGTGCTGATCGACCCCGATCCGCGGGACCGGACCGACGGCACGCTGTGGGACGGGCTGCACACCGCGCTGCGCGGTCAGATCGAGTGGCTGGCCCGGCAGAACGGGACGGGGCGGCGGGGGACGGAGCGGCTGCCGATGTGGGCGGCACGGGTCCCGGACAGCGACCAGGAGGCGCGGTAGCACATGTGTGGCATCGCAGGCACGTACCGATGGCCGGACGGGAAGGCCGTGACGGACCGGCTCACCGACACCCTCGCCCACCGCGGTCCGGACGGGGCGGGCCGGTACAGCCACCCCGTCGGTGACGGCGAGGTGCACCTCGGGCACCGCCGGCTGGCCATCATCGACCTGTCCGAGACCGGCGCCCAGCCGATGGTCTCGGACGGCCTCGTCCTGACGTACAACGGCGAGCTGTACAACGCTCCCGAGCTGCGAGCCGAGCTGGCGGCGACCGGGGTGCGCTTCCGCGGTACCTCCGACACCGAGGTGCTCCTTGAGGCCTGGCGGCGCTGGGGCACGGACTGTCTGCCCAGGCTGCGCGGCATGTTCGCGTTCGGGATCTTCGACGAGCGGACCGGTGAACTGGTGCTCGCCCGCGACCAGTTGGGCATCAAACCGCTGTTCCTGCTGCGGCGCGGCGAGGGTCTGGTGTTCGCGTCCGAGCTGAAGGCGCTGGCCGTCGCGACCGGCGGCAGGCTGGAGGTGGACCACGCGGCGCTGGTGGCCTCGCTGCTGTACTACTGGGTGCCGGACTCACGGTGCGCGTTCCGCGAGGCGGAGAAGCTGCCGCCGGGGAGCTGGCTGAGGTGCCGGCCCGACGGCCGGGTGGAGCGCGGCCGGTACTGGCAGCTGAAGGACGTCGCCGCCGAGGGCCGGGAGCGGGCCCGGGCCGGCGAACTGCCGGACCTGGCCGCCGTAGTCGAGGAGTCGACCCGGCGCCATCTGCTCTCCGACGTACCCGTGGCGACCTTCCTCTCCGGCGGTCTGGACTCCAGCTACCTGACCGCGCTGGCGGCCCGCGACCGGCCCGGGATCTCGGCCTACACGATCGGGTTCCGCGCCGAGGACGCCCGGTTCGAGGCGATGCCGGACGACCTGCGCTACGCCCGGCAGGTGGCCGAGCGGTTCGGCGTCGACCTGCACGAGATCGAGATCGCTCCGAACGTGCTCGACCTGCTGCCGCGGATGACGTACTCCCTGGACGAGCCGATCGGCGACCCCGCCGCGATCAACACGTTCCTGATCTGCTCGGCCGCCCGGGAGGCCGGGGTCAAGGTGATGCTCTCGGGGATGGGCGCCGACGAACTGTTCGCCGGTTACCGCAAGCACCTGGCCAACCTGATCGCGCTGCGCTACCAGCGTGTCCCGCGCCCGCTGCGGCGCGGCCTGTCCGCGGCCGTGGACCGGCTGCCGGTCGCGACGAGCCGCCGCGGGTACCGGTCGGTGCGTTTCGCGAAGCGGTTCCTCTCCTTCGCCGATCTGCCGGAGGAGACCGCGTTCCGGCGCAGCTACACCATGTACGACCGGGACGAGCTGCTCGCCCTGATCGATCCGGACCTGGCCCAGGCGGTCGAGGACGTGCTGACCGAGCACGCGGACGTCTACCGGGACAACGACCTCGACGACTTCGTCAACCGCATGTGCCTGGGCGACGCCCGGATGTTCCTGCCGGGCCTGAACCTCACCTACACGGACCGCTCCAGCATGGCCGCCTCGACCGAGGTGCGGGTGCCGTACGTGGACGTCGAGGTGGTCGGGGCGGCGTTCGCGGTGCCCGGTGACCGCAAGATCGTCGGACGGCAGGGCAAGGCCGTCCTCAAGGAGGCGGCCACCTCGATTCTGCCCCGGGAGATCGTGTACCGGCCCAAGGGCCTGTTCAGCGCCCCGCTGCGGGCCTGGATGAGCCGGGATCTGGCACCGCTGGTGCGCGAGGTGGTCAACGACGGCGAGCTCGTCCGCTCCGGGTTCCTGCGCCGCGACGCGCTGGCGCGCATGGTCGCCGAGGACGCCGCCGGACAGCAGGATTTCTCCAAACATCTGTGGCATGTGCTGACCCTCGAGTACTGGTATCGCGACGCGACCTCCGGGGCCGGCCGGAGCGCCGGCTCGACAGTGTCGAAAACGGCTTAGAAACAAGGGGACTTAGGGGACTTCGGGTGAAACAGGTCGTACAGAACTACAAGAGCGGCGAGCTGGCCCTGCTCGACGTGCCCGTGCCGGGGTGCAAGCCGGGCGGTGTGCTGGTCCGCAGCGCCTACTCGCTGATCTCCACCGGGACCGAGCTCATGAAGGTGTCCGAGGCCGGCATGTCGATGGTGGGCAAGGCACGCTCCCGGCCGGACCAGGTGGCCAAGGTCATGCAGAGCGTGGCCACCAACGGGGTGCCCGCCACCTACCGCAAGGTGATGGGCAAGCTGGACTCCTACACACCGCTGGGCTACTCGCTGTGCGGGGTGGTCGAGGAGGTCGGTGCCGGGATCGACGACGTGAAGGTCGGCGACCTCGTGGCCTGCGCGGGCAACGAGCACGCGTTGCACGCCGAGCTGAACTGGGTGCCGAAGAACCTCTACGCCCCGGTGCCGGACGGCCTCGCGCCGCGGCACGCGGCCTTCGGCACCGTCGGGTCGATCGCGTTGCAGGGCGTCCGCCAGGGCGAGTCACGGCTCGGCGAGGTGGCGCTGGTCATCGGCCTCGGGCTGATCGGACAGCTGGTGGTGCAGCTCCTCGCCGCCTCGGGAGTCCGCGTCGTCGGGGCCGACCCCGACCCGGCGCGCTGCGAGCTCGCCGAGCGCCTGGGCGCGGCGGCCTGCGGCGATCCCGCCTCCGCTGCCGTGGAGACCGCCGTCGCCGAACTCACCGCCGGTCACGGCGTGGACCAGGTGTACCTGGCCGCCGGCGGCGGCAGCAACCAGCCCGTCGAGCTGGCGGCGCGGCTGTGCCGGGACCGCGGCCGGGTCGTCGACATCGGCAAGTGCCGGCTGGACCTGCCGTGGAACGCGTACTACGAGAAAGAGCTCGACGTACGGTTCTCCCGCAGTTACGGCCCCGGGCGCTACGACCCGGAGTACGAGCTTCAGGGGCGGGACTACCCGATCGGGTACGTGCGCTGGACCGAGCGCCGCAACCTGGCGTGCTTCCTCGACCTCGTCGCCCGCGGCCGCGTCGACGTGGAGCCCCTGGTCTCCCACGTCGCCGACTTCGACGACGCCGTGGAGACGTACCGGCGCCTGAAGGACGGCGAACTGAAGGCCGTGGCCGTGCTGTTCCGGTACCCCGAACACGGGATGGAAGCGGCGGCTCCGGCGGTGGCCGTGCCCACGGTGGCTGTGTCCACCAAAAGCATGAAGCCGGGTCCGGCCCGGGCCGCCAGGACGCCGGTACGGCTGGCGTTCGTCGGCGCGGGGAACTACGCGACGTCGATGCTGCTGCCGCACCTGGCACAGCGCGACGGCGTCGAGCTGTCGACCGTCGTCACCACGACGGCGCTGTCCGCGGCCAACGCGCAGCGCAAGTTCGGCTTCGCCGAGGCGACCACCGACCTCGACGCCGTGCTCGGCGACAGTGCCGTCGACGCGGTGTTCGTCGTCACCCGGCACAGCTCGCACGCCGAACTGACCCGAAAGGCGCTGCTGGCGGGCAAGGCGGTGTTCGTGGAGAAGCCGCTGGCGCTCACCGGGGACGAGCTGGCCGGCGTACTCGCGGCGGTGGAGGAGTCCGGCAACGACCGGCTGCAGGTGGGCTTCAACCGCCGGTTCGCGCCACTGCTGCAGGAGGCCAGGCAGCGGTTCGGCGCCCGGACCGGTCCGGCGAGCCTGCGCTACCTGGTGAACGCGGGCCGCCTCGACCACGGCAGCTGGTACCTCCAACAGGGCTCCGAGGGCTCGCGGTTCGCGGGCGAGGGCGGACACTTCATCGACACGGCGAGCTGGCTGCTGGACGCCGACCCGGTCTCGGTGTACGCGACCGCGACGTCCGGCACCGAGGACCTCCAGGTCGTGCTGCGCTACCCGGACGGCTCCACCGCCACTATCAGCTACGTCACCACCGGCCCGGCCGGCTTCCCCAAGGAGACGCTGGACCTGGTCGCGGACGGCCGCGCACTGCGGCTCGACGACTTCGTCCGCGCCTCGGTGTACGGCCGTAAGAAGTGGGTCAGTTCACGGCTGCCCAAGGCGCGGGACAAGGGCCAGAACGCCGAACTGGCCGCGTTCGTCAAGGCCGTGCGGACCGGCGGGCCGATGCCGGTGCCGCTGGAGTCGCTGGTCGCCACCACGGCGGCCACCCTCGCCGTACAGGCCGGCCTGGCCGGCGGTGCGCCGGTGACGTTGGAGCGGGCGCGATGACCATGAGCGCGGGCTGGTACCTGCGACGCCTGTCCCGGATGGGGCCACGGGAGGTCGCGGGCCGGGCGGGTGACACGGTGCGCAGACGGCGATGGCGGTCGGCGCCGCCCGACTGCCCAAGCGTGACCGGCGCCCGGTTCACCGCCGTGCTGCCCGCGGGGACGATCGCCGCGGTGCCGGCGGACGCCGCGAAACGTCTCGTCGCCGAGGCGGACCGGCTGATGGACGGGCACGCCGAGTTCTTCGGGGTGGACCGCGACGACCTGGCCGACCCGGACTGGTCGTACGACCCGAAGACCGGGCGCCGGGCTCCGCGGGGCTACGCCTTCGACGTGCCGTACCGCGACGAGGACACAGTCGGGGACATCAAGCAGATCTGGGAGCCGTCCCGGCATCAGTACCTCACCGTGCTCGCCGCCGCCTACGCGGTCACCGGGGACGAGCGGTACGCCGAGCGGGTCGCCGAGCACCTGAGGTCGTGGTGGGCGGCCAACCCGCCGCTGCGCGGAGTGCACTGGACCAGCGGCATCGAGCTGGGGATCCGGCTGCTGTCCTGGGTGTGGATCCGCCGGCTGCTCGACGGCTGGCCGGGCGCGGCCGCCCTGTTCGAGGACAACCCGGTGGCGCTCCAGCAGATCTGGCACCACCAGCGCTGGCTGGCCGCCTTCCCCAGCCGGGGGTCCTCGGCGAACAACCACGTCGTCGCCGAGGCCGCCGGGCAGTTCGCCGCGGCCTGCGCGTTCGGCTGGTTCCCGTCCTCGGCGCGCTGGCGGGCCGACGCGCTGCGGTCGCTGGACCGGCAGCTGCGCGCCAACACCTTCCTCTCCGGTCTCAACCGCGAGCTGGCCACCGAATACCACGGACTGGTGCTGGAGCTCGGCCTGGCCGCGCTGGCCGAGGCGGACGCGGCCGGTGTGCCGGTCCCCGCGACGGTCCGGCTGGTGCTGCTGCGGATGACCGACGCGCTCGCGGCCGTCGTGGACAGCCGGCTGCGGCCGCCGCGCCAGGGGGACGCGGACGACGGGCACGGTCTGGTCGTGGACGGCGCGGGCACCGACCGTTGGGGTTCGCTCCTTGCCACCGGGGACGCCGTGTTCGGCCGGCTCCCCTGGTGGCCGGCGGTGACCGGCACCGATGTGCGCACCCCGCTGCTCGCCGCGCTCGTCCGGCCGTACACGAAGAACGGAACCGCGTCGGCCGTGTCCCGCCCGGCGGACCGACCGGCCCATTTCGCCGACGCGGGCATGACCATCCTGCGTGGTCAGGACGAGAGGCCGGAGATCTGGTGCCGCTGCGACGGCGGTCCGCACGGCTTCCTGTCCATCGCCGCTCATGCCCACGCGGACGCGCTGTCCGTGGAGGTCCGGCACGACGGGGTCGACGTGCTCGCCGACCCGGGGACGTACTGCTACCACGGGCAGCCCGAGTGGCGGCGGTACTTCCGGTCGACCCTCGGCCACAACACCCTGCAACTGGACGGCGGTGACCAGTCCGTCTCCGGCGGCCCGTTCCTGTGGACCCGGCACGCCCGCAGCCGCGTCCTGGTCGCGGACACCGCCGACGAGGGGGTGGCCCGCTGGTGCGCCGAGCACGACGGCTACGAACCCTCCGTGCACCGCCGCCAGGTGGAGCTGACGGCCGCGAGCCGGCAGCTGAGGATCGTCGACGAGGTGCGCGGTCCGCGCCGGGCCGTGCGGCTGGTGTTCCACCTCGGCCCGGCGGTCACCGCGGACCTGGTGGGGAACCGGGCGCGGCTCACCTGGACCCGGGACGGCGAGGACCGCTCCGCGGCGCTCGACCTGCCCGAGGAGCTGAGCTGGCGGGCCCACCGCGGCGAGAGCGACCCGCCGCTGGGCTGGTACTCCGCCGGCTTCGGACGCAAGGAACCCACCACCGTGCTGATCGGCACCGGCTTCGCCGTCGGCACGCGGGGGTTCACCACCGTACTCGGGTTCCACGGTTAGGCAGGGGGGAGGCCGCGTGGGGATCAAGTGGCGGCACCGGGCGTGGTCGGCGGCACCGCTGGCGCTGGCTCTGCTGGCGGCGACCGGCTGTGAGAGAAGCACGTCCGCCGCCGCGCCGAAGCCGACCACCGCGCCCTCCACCTCCACGTCCGTGGCCCGCGTGTGCGCCAAGCCCCCGGCCGGGCCGGCGAAGGCGCCTGCGGGCGCGGTGACGGTCGACCCGGCGGTGCCCGGCGACCTGGCCGCGAAGACCGAGAGCAGCCCGCCGCACACCACCTTCTGGCTTCGGCCCGGCAAGCACACGCTCCTGTCGGACCGCTACGACCAGGTGATCCCCAAGGAGGGGGACGTCTACCTCGGTGCGCCGGGCGCGGTGCTCGACGGCCGCAGGAGCAACCACTACGCGTTCGGCGGCACCGCCCCCGACGTCACGATCCGCCACCTGACCGTCCAGGGGTTCATGGCGCCCCGTGACGAGGGCGTGGTCAATCACGACTCGGCCGACGGGTGGGTGATCGAGCACGCGACGATCCAGAGGAACTCCGGCGCCGGGCTGATGGCCGGTGCCCGCCAGCGGGTCCGCGCCAGTTGCCTGCGCGACAACGGCCAGTACGGCATGAACGCGTACAAGGGCGGTGGCGCCCTCCGTGATCTGGTGGTCGAGGGCAACGAGATCGTGGGCAACAACACGGGCGACTGGGAGCGGCGGCGGCCGGACTGCGGCTGCAGCGGAGGCGTCAAGTTCTGGGCCGTGGGCGGGGCGGACGTACGCGGCAACTGGGTGCACGACAACCGCGGAACCGGGTTGTGGGCGGACACCAACAACAACGACTTCCTGATCGAGAACAACCTGATCGAGGACAACGACGGAGCCGCGCTGATCTACGAGATCAGCTACAACGCGGTCATCCGGAAGAACACGATCCGACGGAACAACTGGGTCGAGGGCCGCGCTTACGCCGCCGATGGCGACACCTTCCCGTTCGCGACGGTCTACGTCTCCGAGTCGGGCGGCGAGCCGCGGATCCGCGCCCGCACGAACAAGATCGAGATCGACCGGAACGTGCTGGAGAACAACTGGTCCGGGATCACCCTGTGGGAGAACGCCGACCGGTTCTGCAACAGCCCGGCCAACACGTCGTCCGGTGACTGCACCTTGCTGGTGAAGAACACCGGCCGCTGCGCGCAGCCCGCGATCGCCAAAGCCCCGCTCTACTCCGACTGCCGGTGGAAGACCCAGCGGGTGGACATCCACGACAACCGGTTCGTGCTGGACAAGTCCGTCGTCGACTGCACGGTGAAGTGCGACCGGATGGCGGTGCTGTCCAACTACGGCACCTATCCGGACTGGTCGCCGTACCAGGGCGAGCGGGTGGCCGAGGCGATCACCGACGACCAGCACAACCGCTGGCACGACAACGTCTACGTCGGACCCTGGACCTTCGTCGTCCACGACGCGAGCCGGACCGTCGACGTCAAGCAGTGGCGGGCCACGCCGTACCGGCAGGACGCGGGCAGCACCTTCCGCGCAGGGGACGGTGGTTGAGATGAGATCCGCGGACACCCACACGGACCACACGTCGAAGATCGTCGGGACGGTCTGGGGGCTGCTCGTCCTCAACACCCTCGGCTCCGCCGGGGCGAGGACCATCGTCCCGCTGCCCCGCTCCCTCATCCAGATGGTCACGATGGGCTCGCTGGTCGCCGCGTTCGCGCTGGCGCTCCTGGTCAACCCCCGGGTGCGCGTCCGGGCCAGCGCCTACGTGTTCCTGCTCACCCTCCTGCTGGTGCCGAGCCTGATCTCCAGCGTGGGCCAGGGGGCCGTCGGCGCGCTGTTCCGCTGCGCCCGGCTGGCTCTCTTCATCGGCACGCTGTGGCTGCTCAGCCGCTGGTGGGACGGCGGCACGACGTTCGTCCGGCACCACATCCGGATGTACTTCGCGGTGCTCGGGTCGGTGGCCGCCGGCCTGGTCGTCTCACCGGGCGCCGCCCTGCCCGAGCTCTACGGCGGGCGGCTGGTCGGCGCGCTGTGGCCGCTCACCCCGCCGCAGATCGGACAGTACGCCGCGGTGATCATCGGGCTCACCGTGCTGCTCCTCCTGGGCCGCCGGACCGACCGGAGAAGCGCGGCGGTGGTCATCGTGCCCTCCCTCGTCCTGCTCGCGCTGACCCATACCCGCACGGCGACGCTCGGCCTGATCATCGCGCTGGTGCTGGCGATCACCTCCCTCGTCCTGACCAGCGCCGCCGCCCGCCGGCTCTTCTCCTGGGCGGTGCTGTCCGCCGCGGTGGCCGCGGTGGGGTTCAGCTCCGCCCTCCAGGCGTGGTTCCTGCGCGGACAGAGCCAGGAGAACTTCGCCAGCCTCACCGGCCGGGCCAAGGTCTGGCACGCCCTGCTGGCGGCACCCCGGACGACCACGGAGCAGCTGTTCGGCACGGGCCTGGGCGACAAGTCCTTCGGCGGGCTCCCGATCGACAACAGCTGGCTGGCCGTCTACAACGAGCAGGGCGTGACCGGCATCGCCCTGGTGGCGGCGATCATCATCGTGCTGGGCGGCGTCGCGCTGCTGCGGCCCCCGTCTCTGTCGAGGGCCTGCGCGATCTTCCTGATCAGCTACTGCGCGATCGCGTCGTACACCGAGGCCGGGCTGGGCGACGCCTCGCCGTATCTGCTGCACCTGGCCGTGGCCGCCTCGCTGCTGGCGACTCCTGCCGCGGCCGCTCCGCTCCCGACGTCCCACATCCCTCGACAACGCGTCCCGCGATGGGCCCAGAGATCGGAGGTGACCTGAGCATGCACGGCCTTCACGTCCTGGTAGTGCACAACCGCTACGCCTCGGCGCAGCCGAGCGGGGAGAACACCGTCGTCGACCAGGAGGTGGCGCTGCTGCGCGGGGCCGGCCACCGGGTCGAGGTGTTCGAGCGGCGCAGCGACGACATCGCCACCCGGTCCCTGCCGGCCAAGGCCGCGCTGCCGCTGCTGGTGCCGTGGAACCCGGCGGTCCGTACGGAGCTCGCCGCCCGGCTGCGCGCGGAGCGGCCGGACGTGGTGCACGTCCACAACGTCTTCCCGCTCCTGTCGCCGGCGGTGCTGGCCGCCTGCGCCGACGCCGGTGTGCCCGCCGTCGCCACGCTGCACAACTACACCCAGGTCTGCCCGCCCGGCACGCTGCAGCGGGACGGGCGGCCGTGCTCCGAGTGCGTCGGGTCCACACCGCTGCCCGCCGTCCGGCACGGCTGCTACCGGGGCTCGCGGCTGGCGACGGTGCCGCTCGCGGTCAGTATGTCGGTCAACCGGCGGCGGTGGTGGTCCGGCGTGGAGCGGTTCTTCTGCATCTCCGCCGCGCAGCGCGACGTCCTGGTGCGGGCCGGCATGCCGGCCGAGCGGCTGGCGGTGAAGCACAACTTCGTGCCCGAGCCGGGCGTCGTCCGGGCCGGCGCCGGCGAGCAGCTGCTCTATCTCGGGCGGCTCGCGGAGGCCAAGGGCGTACGGCTGCTGATGGCCGCGTGGGACGAGATCGCCGCCGGCGGCGGTGTGGGCGTGCCGCTCGTGATCGCCGGCGCGGGGCCACTGGAGCGGGAGGTGACCGCCTGGGCGGCGGGCCGGGACGACGTGCGGTACGTCGGCCTGTACGACCCGGCGCAGTGCCGGCAGGCCCTCGCGCGGTCGGTCGCCGTGGTGGCTCCCTCCACGTGGCTGGAGGCGTTCGGGCTGGTGGTCGTGGAGGCGATGGCGGCGGGGGTCCCGGTCGTCGCCGCCGGTCACGGCGCCTTCGTCGAACTCGTCGAGGACGGGGTGACCGGGCTGCTGCACCGGCCGGGCGAGCCTGCCTCGCTCACGTCCTGCCTGCGGAGGATCGCGGGCGAGTCGGCCGTCAACCAGGAGATGGGCCGGGCGGCACGGCGCCGTTACGAGCGGGGCTTCAGCCCGGCCGTCGGCCTGGAGCGCCTGGTGGAGGAGTACCGCACCGCGATCGCGGGTCGGACGGAATCAATGGGGGGCAGTAGATGACACGATGCCGACTCTGCGGCTCGGCGGCGCTGGTGAGCGTCGTCGATCTCGGGGCGACGCCACCATGTGAGAGCTTCCTCGCCGCGGACCAACTGGACCAGCCGGAACCGGCGTACCCGCTGCACCTGCGGGTCTGCACGGACTGCTGGCTCGCACAGATCCCTCCGCTGATCACGCCGGAGGAGACGTTCAAGGAGTACGCGTACTTCTCCTCGTACTCGACCTCCTGGGTGGAGCACGCGCGCACGTTCGTCGACGGCGCCGCGGCGCGGCTGGGTCTCGGCGCCGACGCGTTCGTGGTCGAGGTGGCGAGCAACGACGGCTACCTGCTGAGGCACGTGGTGGACCGGGGGATCCGCTGCCTCGGCATCGAGCCGTCGGTGAACGTGGGCGCCGCGGCACGGGACGCGGGTGTGCCCACGCTCACGGAGTTCCTGTCCCCGGAGACCGGCTCTGCCGTCCGGGAAGAGCACGGCCCGGCGGACCTGGTCGTGGCCAACAACGTGTACGCCCACATCCCCGACGTGGTCGGGTTCACCCGGGGGCTGCGCGCCCTGGTCGCCGACGACGGCTGGATCTCCATCGAGGTGCAGCACCTGCTGACCCTGATCGAGGAGAACCAGTACGACACGATCTACCACGAGCACTTCCAGTACTACACGGTCGCGTCCGCGATCCGGGCCCTTGCGAGCGGCGGACTCGCGCTCGTGGACGTCGAGTTGCTGCCCACGCACGGCGGCTCCGTCCGGCTGTGGGCCCGCCCGGCCGAGGTGGCGGGCGAGCCGACGGGGCGGGTGGCCGACGTGCTGGCCCGGGAGAAGGCCGCCGGGCTGCAGGAGCTGTCCGGGTACACGGAGTTCTCCGCCCGGGTGGCCAAGGTGCGCCGGGACCTGCTGCGGTTCCTCATCGAGGCGGCCGAGCGCGGTGAGACGGTCGTCGGCTACGGCGCCCCCGGCAAGGGCAACACGCTGCTCAACCACTGCGGCATCCGTCCCGACCTGCTCGCGTACACGGTCGACCGCAACCCCTACAAGCACGGCAGGTTCACCCCGGGCACCCGCATCCCGATCCTGCCGCCCGAGCAGCTGGCCGCCGACAAGCCCGACTACGTCCTCGTCCTCCCGTGGAACCTGCGGGCCGAGCTGACCGAGCAGCTGTCCTTCGTGCACGAATGGGGCGGCCGACTGGTCTTTCCCATCCCGGAACTGAGCATTGTCGAGGTCAAGCGATGAAGGTCGTTCTGTTCTGCGGCGGTTACGGGATGCGGATGCGCAGCGGTGCCGCGGACGACGTCCCCAAGCCAATGGCGATGGTCGGTCCGCGACCGCTGATCTGGCACGTCATGCGCTACTACGCGCACTTCGGGCACACGGAGTTCATCCTGTGCCTCGGCTACGGGGCGCACCACATCAAGGACTTCTTCCTCAACTACGAGGAGACGACGTCCAACGACTTCGTGCTGCGGGGCGGGCGGACCGAGCTGCTGTCCACCGACATCGCCGACTGGACGATCACGTTCGCGCAGACCGGCATCGAGTCTCCGATCGGGGAGCGGCTGCGCCGGGTGCGCCACCACCTGGACGGCGACGAGATGTTCCTCGCCAACTACGCCGACGTGCTCACCGACGCCCCGCTGCCGGAGATGATCGACCGGTTCGCCCGGCGGGACGCGGGTGCGTCGATGATGGTGGTGCCGCCGCAGTCCTCGTTCCACTGCGTGGAGCTGGGCGAGGACGGCCTGGTGGGGGGCATCACCGCGGTGAGCGAACTGCCGCTGTGGGAGAACGGCGGCTATTTCGTGCTCCGCCAGGAGGTCTTCGACCACATCCCGGAGAACGGGGACCTGGTCGCCGACGGTTGCGCCCAACTGGCCAAGCGGGGGCGGCTGGTGGCGCACCAGCACCGCGGCTTCTGGAAGCCGACCGACACCGTGAAGGAGCGGGCCGCGCTCGACGAGGCCTACGCGCGGGGCGACCGTCCGTGGGCCGTGTGGGAACACGACGGCGCGAGTGCCGGAGCGAGGGCGTGATCCGGCTCGGGGCCGGGCGCCCGGACCGGATCGTCGCGGTGGGCGCGCACTGCGACGACATCGCCATCGGCGCCGGCGGCACCCTGCTGACGATGTGCCTCGCGCGGCCGGGTCTCCGCGTCGACGCGCTGGTGCTCTCCGGCGGTGGCAGCGAGCGGGAGCAGGAGGAGAGGGCCGCGCTCGCCGCCTTCTGCCCGGGCGCCGATCTGCGGCTGACCGTGCACAAGCTGCCCGACGGCCGGCTGCCCGCGCACTGGGACGAGGCCAAGGGCGCGGTCGAGGAGCTGCGCGCGGGGACGGAGCCGGATCTCGTGCTGGCCCCGCGCACCGACGACGCCCACCAGGACCACCGCGGCCTGGCCGGGTTGATACCCACCGCGTTCCGCGACCACCTCGTGCTCGGCTACGAGATCGTCAAGTGGGACGGCGACCTCGACCGCCCGGTGGCGTACCAGCCGCTGTCGACGGCGATCGCCGAAGAGAAGGTACGGCTGCTGCAGGAGCACTACGCCTCGCAGCGGCACCGGCCCTGGTACGACCGGGAGGCCTTCCTGGGTCTCGCCCGGATCCGCGGTATCGAATGCCACGAGCGCTACGCCGAGGCGTTCGCCGTCACCAAACTCACGCTCAACCTGGGGGGTTGAACCATGCGCGTACTGCTGACCGGACACCAGGGCTACCTGGGCACCGTGATGGCCCCCGTCCTCGCGGCCGCCGGGCACGAGGTCGTCGGGCTCGACGCCGGACTGTTCGCCGACTGTGTGCTGGGCCCGACGCCCGCGGACCCGCCCGGGCACCGGGTGGACCTGCGCGATGTCACGGCCGAGCACGTGGCCGGGGTCGACGCCGTGATCCACCTGGCCGCGCTGTCCAACGACCCGCTGGGCTCGCTGGCGCCGGAACTCACCTACGACATCAACCACCACGCGTCCGTACGGCTGGCCCGGCTGGCCCGCGACGCCGGAGTGCGGCGCTTCCTGTACGCGTCCACCTGCTCGGTCTACGGCGCCGCGGGCGGTGACGACCTGGTGGCCGAGGACGCCCCGCTGCGGCCGGTGACCCCGTACGCGGAGTCCAAGGTGCGCGTGGAGGACGACCTGCACGCGCTGGCCGACGGCGACTTCACCCCGGTGTTCATGCGCAACGCCACCGCCTTCGGCTACTCGCCCCGGCTGCGCGCCGACATCGTGCTGAACAACCTGGTGGGCCACGCGCTGCTGTCCGGTGAGGTCCTGGTGCTCTCCGACGGCACCCCCTGGCGTCCGCTGGTGCACGCCGCCGACATCGCGCGGGCCTTCACGGCCGCGCTGACCGGGCCCCGGGAAGCGGTGCACGACCGGGCGTTCAACATCGGCAGCGAGATCAACAACGTCACGGTCGCCGAGATCGCCGAGCAGGTCGCCGAGGCGGTGTCCGGCGCGAAGGTGAGGATCACCGGGGAGAACGGTGCCGATCCGCGGTCGTACCGTGTGGACTTCTCCCGGTTCCGCACGGCCGTACCCGGCTTCGACTGCGAGTGGACGGTGAAGCAGGGCGCGCTCGACCTCGCCGACGCCTACCGGAAACACGGGCTGACCAAGGAGGACTTCGAGCAGCGCTTCACCCGGCTGGCCGTGCTGCGCGCGGCCTCCGACGCGGGCGCCGTGGACGACACCCTGCGGTGGCGCCCGTGACCACGCCCGGCGAGGAGATGCACGAACTGGTGGAGCGGATGTACCCGCTGTGCCGGAGCATCACCGGCGACGGGGTGCGCGCCACCCTGGACATCGTCGGCGAGTACATCCCGCTGACGGTGCACGAGGTGCCGACCGGGACCCAGGTGCTCGACTGGACGGTGCCGCAGGAGTGGAACATCCGGGACGCGTACATCGCCGACTCCTCCGGCAACCGGGTCGTCGACTTCGCCGCGTCCAGCCTGCACGTGCTCGGCTACAGCGTGCCGGTGTCGGCGACCATGCCGCTGGCCGAGCTGCGCCCGCACCTGCACACCCTGCCCGACCATCCGTCCTGGGTGCCGTACCGCACCAGCTACTACCAGCCGGAGTGGGGGTTCTGCCTGGCCCAGGAGACCCTGGACGCGCTGCCGGACGGCGAGTACGAGGTGCGTATCGACTCCACGCTCGCCGACGGCCATCTCACCTACGGCGAGCACGTGGTCCCCGGGCAGGTCGCCGACGAGGTGATCGTCTCCTGCCATGTCTGCCACCCGTCGCTGGCCAACGACAACCTGGCCGGTATCGCCGTGGCGACGTTCCTGGCCCGCGCGCTGGCACGGGAAACGCCGTACCACACCTACCGGTTCATCTTCGCGCCCGGCACCATCGGGGCGATCACCTGGCTGGCCCGCAACGCCGAGCGGGTGGAACGGGTCAAGCACGGGCTGGTGCTGGCCTGCGCCGGAGACCCGGGCCGGCTGACGTACAAGCGGAGCAGGCGCGGCGACGCGGAGATCGACCGGGTGCTGCGGCATGTGCTGGCCGCCTCCGAACGCCCGCACCACATCGCCGAGTTCACCCCGTACGGCTACGACGAGCGGCAGTACTGCTCCCCCGGGTTCGATCTCGGCGTGGGCTCGCTCAGCCGGACCCCGTACGCCGGCTACCCCGAGTACCACACCTCGGCGGACAACCTGGACTTCGTCTCCCCGGAGGCGATGGCGGACACCCTCGCCGTCTGCCGCGAGGCGTTCGCCGTCCTGGACCGCAACCGGCGGTACGTCAACCTCAGCCCCTACGGCGAACCACAGCTGGGCCGACGCGGGTTGTACGACGCGCTCGGCGGGCGCAGCGACACGAAAGAGGCCCAGATGGCCATGCTCTGGGTGCTCAGCCTCTCCGACGGCGAGCACAGTCTGCTGGACGTCGCCGAGCGGTCCGGGCTGCCGTTCGACACGGTTGCCGCCGCGGCCGACGCCCTCCGCGGCGCCGAACTGATCAAGGCGTGACGCCGATGACCACCGAGGAGAAGAAGACGACGCAGCCGCCGGCACCGGCGGAACCGGGGGCACCGGCCGGATCCGCCGGGCGGGCCCTCGTCGGCCGGCTGTCCTGGGGGCTGGCCGACCAGGCGGCCTCCAGCATCTCCAACTTCGCGGTGGGCATCTACGTCGCCCGCTCGCTGGGGGTGACCGCGTTCGGCGTGTTCAGCCTGGCCTGGGTGACCTACGGCGTGGTGCTCAACGTCTCCCGCGGGCTGGCCACCGACCCGCTCGTGGTGCGCTTCAGCGGCGTGGCGGAGACGTCCTGGCGCGGGGCGGTGGCCCGGTCGTCGGGTACCGCGCTCGGCGTCGGTGCCGCCATCGGCGTGCCGTGCCTGCTGGTCGGCCTCGCTCTCGGTGGCCGGGTGGGGCCCGCGTTCGCCTGCCTCGGGGTCGTGCTGCCGGGGCTGCTGCTCCAGGACGCGTGGCGGTTCTCGTTCTTCGCCGCCGGCGCCGGGCGGAAGGCGTTCGTCAACGACCTCGTGTGGGGCGTCGCGCTCGTCCCGGCCATGGTCGTGGCGGCCCGCGTGGACAGCGTGGCCGCCTTCGTGCTCGCCTGGGGCGCGTCCGCCGCGGTGGCCGCCGCGTACGGCTGCCTCCAGTCCGGCATCCGGCCGCGGACGACCGGGGCGCGCGGGTGGCTGCGCGAGCAGCGCGATCTCGGCTACCGGTACCTCGTCGAGAACGTCAGCCTCAGCGGCGCGAGCCAGCTGCGGGCCTACGGGCTCGGCGCGCTCGTCGGGGTCGGCGCGGTGGGTGCGGTGCGGGGCGCCGAGCTCCTGATGGGTCCGTTCCTCGCCGTACTGATGGGGCTGTCCCTGGTCACCGTCCCGGAGGCGGCACGGGTGCTGCGGCAGGCCCCGCACCGCCTCGGCAGGTTCTGCCTCCTCCTCGGCGGCGGGCAGGCCGCCGCCGCGCTGCTGTGGGGCGGGGCACTGCTGCTGATGCCGGACCGGCTCGGCGAGCTGGCGCTCGGCGGGGTCTGGCACTCCGCCGCGCGGCTCATCGTGCCGATCACCCTGGGCGTCGCGGGCGCCGGCCTCGGCACCGGCGCGGCGGCCGGGCTGCGCGCGCTCGGCGCGGCCCGGCGCAGCCTGCGCTGCCAGCTGTTCGCCTCCGCCTGCTACGTCAGCGGCGGGCTCGGCGGGGCGGTCGTGGCCGGCACGGTCGGCTCGGCCTGGGGCGTCGCCGCCGCGACCGTCGGCAGCTCGGCCGTGTGGTGGCTGCACCTGCGCTCCGCCCTGCGGCACCAAGACACCATCCGTGAAGTGAGGACGCCATGACCGACCGCCCCAGGCTGAGCATCGGCCTGCCCGTGTACAACGGCGAGGAGTACCTGGCCGAGTCGTTCGACGCCCTGCTCGGCCAGACGTACGAGGACTTCGAGCTGGTCGTCTCCGACAACGCCTCGGCCGACGGGACCGAGGACATCTGCCGACGGTACGCCGCGAAGGACTCGCGCATCCGGTACCTGCGGCTGCCGCGGAACATCGGCGCCACGCCGAACCACAACCTCGTGTTCGCCGAGTCCCGCGGCGAGCTGTTCAAGTGGGCCTCGCACGACGACCTGTACGGCCGGGACCTGCTGCGGCTCTGTGTGGAGGCGCTGGACGAGCGGCCGGACGTCGTCCTCGCGCACACCGGCCAGGCGGTCATCGACGGCGACGGCCGGGTGAAGGTGCCGTACGAGTACACGCTCGCCACCGACTCGCCGCACGCGCCGGAGCGCTTCCGCAGTCTGCTGTTCGAGCCGGGTGGCGACGACTTCTACGGGGTGATGCGGGCCGACATGCTGCGCCGGGTGAAACCGATGGACAGTTACCACCACGCGGACCGCACGTTCGTCGCCGAGATCACCCTGCAGGGGCCCTTCCACCAGGTGCCGGAGCTGCTGTACTTCCGCCGCGACCACCCCACCCGCGCCGAGCGGGCTAACCCCTCCAAGCGCTCCCGGTGCGTCAACCTGGACCCGCGCCGGGCGGGCCCGCTGCACCCGACGCCCCGGCTGCTCGCCGAGTACGTCTGGGGCTTCGCCTCGGCGATCCGGCGGGCGCCGCTGTCCCCGGCCGACCGGCGCGCGTGCTTCCGCCACCTGGCCGCGTGGATGACCAGCCGGGTCCGGCCGGGCGCCGGTGAGCGGGTCGAGGACCGGGCCCCGGTCGACCCGGGCGGGCTCACGGTCTCCGTCGACGCCCTGGTCGCCGGCCGTGAGGGGCGGCGGGCATGAAGGCCGGGACACGTGTGGGGGTGTTCGGCCTGCTCGGCTCCGGCAACCTCGGCAACGACGGATCGCTGGAAGCCCTGCTCGGATACCTCCGCGCCGAGCACCCGGAGGCGGCCGTGGACGCCCTGTGCGGCGGCCCCGAGGCGGTGACGGCCAGGTTCGGGATCCCCGCGACGCGGCTGCACTGGAACCGCGCGGAGTACCGGACCGCGTCCCGTGCGGGCGCGATCGCGTCGAAGGGGCTGGGCAAACTCGTCGACGTCTTCCGCACCGCCGCCTGGGTGCGCAGGCACGACGTGGTGATCGTGCCGGGCATGGGCGTCCTGGAGGCCACTCTGCCGCTGCGGCCGTGGGGCTTCCCGTACTCGTTGTTCCTGCTCTGCGCGAGCGGCCGGCTGCTGGGCACCCGGGTCGCGCTGGTCGGCGTCGGCGCCTCCGAGATCCGCAACCGGCCGACCAGGGCCCTGGTGCGCTGGTCCGGGCGGTTGGCCGCGTACCGCTCGTACCGGGACACCCAGTCCCGCGACGCGATGCGGGCGATGGGCGTGGACACCGCACGCGACGAGGTCCACCCGGACCTCGCCTTCGCCCTGCCGACCCCACCGGCGAACACGCCCTCGGGCTCGCCGGGCCCGGTCTGCCTCGGCGTCATGGACTTCCACGGCGGCAACGACGACCGTGCCCGGGCCGACGAGATACACCGGCGCTACCTCGACGGGACCATCAAGTTCGTGCGCACGCTGGTCGAGGAGGGCAGGCCGGTCAGGCTGCTCACCGGCGACCGGTGCGATCTGTCGGTGGTCACCGCGATCCTCGACGCCGTCGACTCACCACTGGTCACCGCGGCCGAACCGGCCTCGCTGGCCGACCTGATGAACGAGATGGCGGCCGCCGACACCGTGGTGGCCGTCCGCTACCACAACCTGATCTGCGCGCTGAAGACCGGAACGCCCGTGCTCGCCCTCTGCTACGCGGCGAAGAGCGACGCGCTCATGGCCCGGATGGGCCTCGGCGCGTACTGCCACCCGGCGCGCGAGGTCGACCCCGACCGACTGCTCGAACAGTTCCGTGAGTTGGAGAAGCACGCGGCAGAGCTACGGCAGACCCTCGCCGAGCGGAACCGGGTCGCCGCGCAGCAACTCGCCCACCAGTTCACCGCGTTGACCACGACCCTGTTCCCGGCGAACGCCCACGCCCCGCGGAAGGCCCCATGAAAGCGACCGAAGTCCCGGAGATCACCGGCGCGTACCTCTTCGAGCCGACCCCGTACACCGACGAGCGCGGCTTCTTCTCCCGCACCTTCGACGCCGACGTGGTCCGCTCGGTGGGCCTCGACCCGGACGCCTTCGTCCAGGACAGCCTGTCCCGCTCGGTGCGGGGCGTGCTGCGCGGCATGCACCTGCGCTCCGGCGCCGGCGAGGCCAAGCTGGTGCGGTGCTCGTACGGGAGGATCTTCGACGTCGTCGTGGACCTGCGGACGGACTCGCCGACCTACCGCAACCTGGCCTTCTTCGAGCTGTCCGACGAGACGCAGGTGACCCTGTACATCCCGGCGGGGTGCGCGCACGGCTTCCAGGCGCTGACCGGACCCGCCGACGTCTCCTACCGGATCGACCGCCCGCACGATCCGTCCGAGGACGTGACGATTCGCTTCGACGACCCGGAGCTCGCCATTCCCTGGCCGCTGCCGGTCACCTCGATGTCCCAACGGGACCGGGAGGCGCCGAGCCTCGCCGAGGTCCTGGAGCACAAGGAAAGCTGAGGTCGGTGTGCACACCGAAGACACCAAAGAGCTCGCCCTGCCCCGGTCGCGGACGGCGAACGAGCGGCTGCACGCCCTGATCCCCGGGGGCGCGCACACCTACGCCAAGGGCGACGACCAGTACCCCGAGAACCTGGCGCCGGTCATCAGCCACGGCCGCGGTGCCCATGTGTGGGACGTCGACGGCAACCGCTACATCGAGTACGGCTCCGGCCTGCGGTCGGTCAGCCTCGGTCACGCCCATCCGCGCGTGACCGAGGCGGTGCGGCGGGAACTCGACCGCGGCAGCAACTTCGTCCGGCCCTCCATCGTGGAGGTCGACGCCGCGGAACGCTTCCTGGCCACGGTGCCGACCGCCGAGATGGTGAAGTTCGCGAAGAACGGCTCCGACGCCACCACCGCCGCGGTGCGCCTCGCCCGCGCCGCCACCGGGCGCCCGCGGGTGGCCCTCTGCGCCGACCATCCGTTCTTCTCCGTCGACGACTGGTTCATCGGCACCACGCCGATGTCCGCCGGCATTCCCGATGCCACCAGCGAGCTCACCGTGTCCTTCCCCTACGGCGACCTGGCCGCCACGGAGGAACTGCTCACCCGGTACCAGGACGACATCGCCTGCCTGATCCTCGAACCCGCCACCCACACCGAGCCGCCGCCCGGGTACCTCGCCGGTCTGCGCGCGCTGGCCGACCGGCACGGCTGCG
This sequence comes from Streptomyces sp. T028, assembly GCF_048159505.1. NCBI lineage: Bacteria > Bacillati > Actinomycetota > Actinomycetes > Kitasatosporales > Streptomycetaceae > Streptomyces > Streptomyces sp. T028. The sequence continues at coordinate 183,737 of NZ_JBLRVZ010000011.1, read as the reverse complement.
TCCTGATCTTCGATGAGATGATCACCGGCTTCCGCTGGTCCGAGGCGGGCGCCCAGGGCCTGTACGGCGTCGTCCCCGACCTCTCCACGTTCGGCAAGGCGCTGGGCAACGGATTCGCCGTCTCCGCGCTGGCCGGGCGCCGCGATCTGATGGAGCTGGGCGGACTGCGTCACTCCGGTGACCGGGTGTTCCTGCTGTCCACCACCCACGGTGCGGAAACGCACTCCCTGGCGGCCGCGATGGCCGTGCAGGCCACCTATGTCGAGGAGGGCGTCACCGCGCGGCTGCACGCCCTCGGCGAGCGGTTGGCCGCCGGTGTCCGCGAGGCCGCGGCCGGCATGGGCGTCGGCGACCATGTCGTCGTCCGGGGCCGGGCCAGCAACCTGGTCTTCGCCACCCTCGACGAGAACCTGCGGCCGTCGCAGGAGTACCGCACCCTGTTCCTGCGCAGGCTCCTCGCGGGCGGGGTGCTGGCCCCGTCGTTCGTGGTGAGCGGCGCGCTCAGCGAGGCCGACATCGATCACACCGTCGACGTGGTGGCCCAGGCGTGTGCGGTGTACCGGAAGGCACTGGACGCCGCCGACCCCACCCCCTGGATGGCCGGACGACCGGTGAAGCCGGTGTTCCGCCGCTTGGCGTGACCTGACGTGGACGTGGACGTGGACGTGACGTGACGTGACGTGACGTGACGTGACGTCAGCGACGCTCCCGCCGACCGGCGTCGGCCATCCGGTCGTCGACCGGCCGGTCGGCCGCCAGTCGGTCGGCCGTCCGGTCGACCAGCCACGCGGTCGCCGGTGTCACCGTGAGCGCGGTGCACCAGCCGGCGAGGACGTCGGTCGGGTAGTGCGCGCCCAGGGCTACCTGCGCCCAGCCCATGGCGCCGCCGGCGACGAGCGCCGCGGCGAGTACGAGAGACATGCCGGCCGTCCTGCCGAGGCCGAGCCGGCCGGTCACGGGCAGCGCCACCACGAGGGCGAGCGCGGTGAGGAAGGCGGTGTGCCCGCTCGGGTAGGACAGGTTGCCGTCGCCGTGGATGGTGCGTCCCACCAGGTGCTTGAGCAGCGTCGCCGTCCCCACGGCGGCGCCGGCACCGGCCACGACCAGCACCGCCGCGCGAGGACGCCGAAGCAGCAGGCAGCCGGTCACGGCGGCCACGACCAGCGTCGCCGCTCCCCCGGGCTCTCCCAGGAAGTCCGTGGCCAGAGCGACGGACCGCCACGGCGGCCCCACGCCGTACACCGCCGTCGAGATCCGCGCGTCCACCGTGCCGGGCTCGCTGTCGCCCGCGTACCGGACCCCGAGTACGATGACCACCAGCGCGGCGAGGGCCGCCATCAGCCCGAGCCACCCGCGCAGCGACGGGGGCAGCACCGCGGGCGCAGACCGGCCGGTCACCCGCCCACCTGGTGGTCGGGGCCCGCGCCGCGCGCATCACGTACACCGTCGCAGAGCATCCGGTAGATGCGACGCACCTCCCCGTGTCCGACATGGCCCACGCGGGAGCCATCAGCCTCTGCTCGCCACCCTAACAACCCGGCCTGTGCCCGGGGCGTGCCGTCCCACCGCCGGACCGCCGCCGAAGGAAGACGCACCAGATCACGGCACGGCTCGGTCATCATGACCCCGCGGGGCCGGGTCCCGGGTGCGCCTGCAGGCGATGTTCCGGTCGTCCCCCTGCCGCAACTGCCCCGTGTCGCCGTCCACGGTCGCGCGCACGCAGGTCCATCTGCGCTGCGTGCGCGGGCGCCGAGCCCTCGCCCGGCCGCCCGTCCCGCGCCGGTGGAGGGTGCCGGTTTTCCTCACTTCGGCAGTCACGGCGCTTCCCTTCTCGCCTGCCTCCCGGGTACCCCCGGGAGGCATCACGAACCGGCGCCGGGGTGGCGCCTCCGGTCAGAGCCTGTGTCATATCCCCGGCCGCGCCCGGCCGGGGATATGACACAGGCTCTCAGTCCTCGGCCGACGCAGAGCGGCGCCTGGCCCACCACCACGCGCCGCCGCCCAGCACGGCGAGGGCCGCGATCGCGCCGCCGGCGATCAGCCCGGTCGAGCCGCCCTCGTCCCCCTCCGCCTTCTGCTCCTTCTCCTCCTCCTTGATGTCGGCGGCCGGGGTGGTCTCGTCGGAGGAGGAGGCCGACGGTGTGGCGGCGGCCGTCTCGCTCGCCGTGGGGCTCGGGCTGACGGGCGTGGCGCCGGGCGCGGCGGCCTTCAGCTTCAGGACCGGCGCGGGCTGTTCGGGCTCCGCGCCGCCGCCGGGCAGTTCGATCCAGCGGGAGATCTCGCCGTCGCTGTACGTCTCGACGGTCTTGAACGCGATCTCGTCGGCGTCCGGCAACTGCCTGACCCTGACCTTGTACTCGGCGTCCGTGCCGACGGCGAGCTTCGGACCGCCGAGGGTGAAGCCGTCGCCGGTGGCCTTGAACTTCCACCCCTTGGGGGCTTCGACGAGCGTGACGTCACCCGGTGCGATGCCCTCGGGAAGGACGACGCGCATCGCGGTGAAGCCCGCCTCGGCGGACTCCGCCTCGGAGACGAAGGTGAGGGTGACGTTCTCGGCCAGGGCCTGGGCGGTGTCGGCCTCGACCTCCACGTGGGCGAAGGCCGGGCCGGCCAGGGCGAGGGCGGCGGTCAGCGTGAGGACGCCGACGACACCGGCCCGCCGCGCGGTCCGGACGGAAGCATGCGGGGGCATGGACATGGACACAGGGGAACTCCTTGCTGGTGCTGGAGCCGGGCAGGCCGAGGCCGCCCGGCCCGGGTGAGGAAGGGACCGGGACGTGCACCTGTCCCGGAGGTCCCCTGCGCACCAGCGCGTGTTCCAGATCGCGTGTCCCCGACACGGCAGGCGGGGTGAAGCGGCCCGTCAGTCGTATGTACGACGGCTCGCCGAGCGTGTTTTGGACGAGGGCCGGCAGCAGCCGGGCCAGGACGGCGATCACGGCCGACCGGACGGTACGGGCGGCCACCAGAGCCACCGTGACGGCGGCGTCGGCACAGTGGAGCAGCCATGCCACCGCGAGCGCGGCCAGCAGGTGAGCCGCCGTCATGGCCGCGCCCGCGTGGTGCCAGACATGCCCGTCCGTCATCACGGCGTGAGCGGCATGACCGGCGTGTCCGGCGTGTCCTGCCGGGGCGGGCCAGGCCTCGTGTCCGCCTTCCGCCCGGGCCAGGGCGAGATGCAGCCCCGTCTGCGCCACGAGCGTGCAGCCGACGACCACCGGCAGGGAGAGGGCGCGCCCGACGAAGGGCCGGACCAGCGCGAACTGGGCCACCGCGAAGACGGCCACCAGCCGCCACGGCACCGGCTGTTCGGTGACGGCGTAGTGGCCGAGGGCCGCGAGCACACTGCCGACGAGCGCGAACAGCCCGGCTCGCACCCACGCGGAGGCACGGTCCGGCTTCTTCGCGGTCACCTCGTCGTATACGGAGCGGATTGTGGGGTTGTTCAGGGGAAACACTCACCCCCGCCCGAGCTTCGCCCGCAGCCGCCGGGTCGCCGAGTCCATGTGTGCGTGCATCGCGGCCCGCGCCCCCTTGGCGTCCTTGGCGGCCACGGCCCTGAGCACCGCCTCGTGCTCGGCGAGCTTCCCCTCCCCGGGCTTGCGGATGTTCTGCTTGATCCACACGGCGACCAGGGTCTCCAGCCGGGCCTGCAGTCCGGCGAGGGCGTTGTTGTGCGAGGCCTGGGCCAGGGCGCGGTGGAAGGCGAGGTCGGCGACGATGTACCGGTCCGGGTCGTCGTGGGTGGCCCGCATGCGGGCCAGGTGGGACTCCAGGGCGGTGAGGTCGTTGTCGGTCCGGCGCAGGGCGGCCAGCTCCGCCAGGTCCACCTCCACGCAGGCCCGCGCCTCCAGGAGCTCGTCCATGGTGTGGTCGCCGATCATCAGGCCCCACTCCAGGACCTGCGGCAACAGGTCCGAGGTGGCCGCCCGGACATAGGTGCCGTCGCCCTGGCGGATCTCCAACAGCCCCAGCAGCGACAGGGACTTCAGCGCCTCACGGACGGCCGAGCGGCCGACACCGAAGGTCTCCACCAGTTCCCGTTCCGGGGGCAGCCGGTCACCGGCCCTCAGCCGGCCCGACGTCAGCAGATGGTCGAGCAGGCGGCGCGCCACCTCCACCGCCGGAGCCGTGGGCTCCTCCCGCTCGATCCGTGTCAGCCCGGCCATGGGCGCAGCCTCCCGTGTTCGCTCGTTCGACGGTACGGCCGTGCCGTCGCGCACGGCGACACGGTAACCGGACCGGACACCGGCGCGATTCACCCGGTGGCGAAGAGGCGCCGGACGAACGGCTGACAGACGGGGAAGCCCGCTCAGCCCCCGGTGGGCTTGAGGACCACGAAGTCCGCGTTCGCCGGGTCGACGCAGACCGCGAGGCGGCCCACGCCCTCCGCGTCCACCGGACCCATCTGCACACTGCCGCCGTGGCCGGTGACCTCGGCGACGGCGGCGTCGCAGTCGGCGACGGCGAAGACCGGGTGCCAGTACGGCCGCCCGTCCGTGAGGGAGAGGTCCTGCTCAGGGACCTCCATCAGACCGCCCTGCATCCGCTCCTCGGGCAGCCCCTCGGGGGTGATGAGGGTGTACGTCCCCCCGCCGCCCGGCATCTCCATGTCGCCGAACTGCCAGCCGAAGACACCGCCGTAGAACTCCTTGGAGGCCGCGGCGTCGGTCGTGTGCAGCTCGGTCCAGGACAGCGAGCCCGGTTCCTCGACCAGTTCGAAGCCCGCCTCACTGCCCGGCTGCCAGACGGCGAACTCGCCGCCCTGGGGGTCGGTGTACTGCGCCATACGCCCCCATTCACCGAGGTCCCGGGGCTCCACCCGGACCGTGCCGCCCGCGCGCCGGACGGCCTCGGTGGTGGCGTCCGCGTCGGCGACGTCGTAGTAGATCATCCAGGCGGAGCGCGCGCCCTCCTCGGTCAGCTTGCCGAGCCCGGCGACCGTCTTGCCGTCCTTCTTGAACATCCCGCCTTCCATGTCCTCGCCCTGGCCGCTCATGGGCTGGTACTCCCAGCCGAGCACGGCGCCGTAGAAGTCCGCGGCGGCCCCGACGTCGGGGGCACCGAGGTCGAGCCAGCAGGGGACACCGGGAGTGAGGTCGGTGGTGATCACGGGGATTCCCTTCCGCAGGTCCTGGTCCCTTCAGCCTGACACCGGGCACGGGGGCTCGCGCGGCGGGTGGAATCCGCGGGCCGGGGCTTCCCGACGGCCGGGCCAATTTATTGCTCATCCGCGTGCAAGTATCGGCAGCGGCGCGATGCGCCTCACCCCTTCACCTCCTCCTTCCCACCCCCCGGACTCCGAGAGGAACGCTCGTGCACCAGTCCCCCTACGGCCGCCCCGCCACCTACGCCGGCTCTCCGTCCCCGCGACGGCGGCGACGGATCGTGGCGCTCCGCGCACGCGCCTCTTCGCGACGTCGCTCGGAGGACGCGGAGGATGCCCATGTCCCGGACGGCCCATCAGGACCCGCACAGCGAGCGGGGTGCCCTGCGGGGTGAGCATCCCGGTCGCTCCCGGAACCCCGTGATCAAGGTGGCGGACCTCGCCTGGCTGGAGTTCGAGAAACCGGACCTCGCGCGGGCGGAGGTGTTCGCGCTCGACTTCGGTTTCCCGGTGGCGGCCCGCACGCCGGACGCCCCGTGGCTGCGGGGCACCTTCGGGGGCCCGCCGTGCATGGTGATCCGCAGGGGCCGTACGTCCCGGTTCGTCGGCCCCGCGTTCCGGGCGGCCGAGCGGGCCGACCTGGACCGGCTGGCGCGGGCGACGGGGAGCGCCGTACGGGAGGCGGACGTGCCCGGCGGTGGGCGGGCGGTCGGTCTGCTGGACCCGTCCGGCTTCCCGGTGCGGGTGGTGCACTGCGGGGAGGAGCTGCCGGCGCTGCCCGCGCAGGTGCCGCTGGTGCACAACTTCGGCACGGCCCGCCCCCGTACGAACGCCACGCAGCGTCCGCCGCGCGAGCCGGCGCGGATCCAGCGCCTCGGCCATGTGGTGCTGGAGACACGGGTGTTCGGGCGGGCGCTCGACCGGTATCTCGACACGCTCGGGATGATCGTGTCCGACTTCCTGTTCCTGGACGGGCAGCGCGACCGCGGTCCGACCATGGCCTTCGTCCGCTGCGACCAGGGCGGCAGGGCCGTCGGACCACCACACGCCGGCCATGCATCTGGGCCCGGGCAGCGGCTATGTCCACTCCGCCTACCAGGTGACCGACCTGGACGCGATCGCCGCCGGCGGGGAGTACCTGGCCGAGCGCGGCTACCGGCGCAGCTGGGGCATCGGCCGGCACATCCAGGGCAACCAGCTCTTCGACTACTGGCGCGACCCCGACCGGGGTGTGGCGGCACGGCGACTGGATCACCGTGACGGGTCATGGCTCGGTGATCGTGCACGGCCGCTCCGACACCACGCTGAACCGCAACGGCGTACGACTGGGCAGCGCCGACATCCACGACGTCGTCGAACGACTGCCGGAGATCGCCGAGGCGCCCGTCATCGGCGCGGAGGAGCCGGACGGCGGCTACTGGATGCCGCTGTTCGTGGTCCTCGCCGCAGGGGCGACGCTGGACGACGGGCTGCGGGAGCGCATCCGCGCGGCCGTCCGCACCGGCGCCTCGCCCCGGCACGTCCCCGACGAGATCGTCGAGGTGCCGGGCATCCCGCGCACCCGCACCGGCAAGAAACTGGAGGTCCCGGTGAAACGCCTTCTCCAGGGCGCCCCCGCCGCCCAGGTCGTCAATCCGGCGACGGTGGACGTCCCGGACCTCGTCGGCCACTACGCCCGTCTCGGCGCCGAGCGCCGGGCGCGCCGGAGGGGCGGGGTGTGAGCGCCCCAGACGGTGAAGGGCTCCCGCGCGTACTCCTGGGTATGCTCGCCGCCATGCCCAACACCGTGACCAGCTACGACTACGAGAAGGACGGCGCGGCCATCTACCGTCAGTCCTTCGCCACGATCCGCGCGGAGGCCGACCTCACGGGGCTGCCCGCCGACGTCGGGCAGGTCGCGGTCCGGATGATCCACGCCTGCGGAATGGTCGACCTCGTGCGGGACCTGGCCTACACGCCCGGGGTCGTGGCGCGTGCCCGGGAGGCCCTGCGGGGCGGCGCGCCCGTGCTCTGCGACGTCCAGATGGTGGCCAGCGGAATCACCCGCCGTCGGCTGCCCGCCGGCAACGAGGTGCTGTGCACACTGTCCGATCCGGCCGTCCCGGAGCTGGCCGCCGAGCTGGGGACGACCCGCAGCGCCGCCGCGCTGGAGCTGTGGCGGGACCGGCTGGAGGGCGCGGTCGTCGCCGTGGGCAACGCGCCCACCGCGCTGTTCCGTCTGCTGGAGATGATCGGGGCGGGCGCACCCCGGCCCGCCGCCGTGATCGGCGCCCCGGTCGGTTTCGTCGGCGCCGCCGAGTCGAAGGACGCGCTGGCGGCCAACCCGTCCGGACTGGAGTACCTGGTGGTGCGGGGCCGCCGAGGAGGCAGCGCGATCGCGGCGGCGGCGGTCAACGCGCTCGCCTGCGAGGAGGAGTGAGCGGCGCCGGATCCACCGGAAGGCTCAGTCGGTGCGGCGGGCCGCCTGCTCGGCGACCCAGTCCGCCGCCCCTTCCGGGGTGGGTGTGACGGGGACGCCCTCGGGGGGCGGTGGGCGGCGGATCACGACCACCGGCAGGACGGCCTCACGGGCGGCCGTCAGTTTGGGGGCGGTGGCCGCTCCCCCGCTGTCCTTGGTCACGACGACGTCGATGTGATGCCCGCGCAGCAGTTCCCGCTCCCCGTCGAGGGTGAACGGGCCGCGTTCGAGCAGGATCCGCGCATGGGCGGGACGCGGCCCCTCGGGCGGGTCGACGGACCGGACGAGGAACCACAGGTCGTCCAGCCCCGCGAACGCGGCCAGCCCCATACGGCCGGTGGTGAGGAACACCCGGCGCCCCAGCGCGGGCAGCAGCGCCGCCGCCTCCTCGGAGGAGCCCGCCTCGTGCCAGTCGTCCCCCTCCCCCGGGGTCCAGCCGGGGCGCCGCAGGGCCAGCAAGGGGACTCGGGCGAGAGCGGCGGCCCGGGCCGCGTGGCGGCTCATCGTCCCGGCGAAGGGGTGGGTGGCGTCCACGAGCGCGCCGACCCGCCGCTCGCGCAGCCACGCCGTGAGCCCCTCAGCGCCGCCGAAGCCGCCGACGCGGACCTCGCCCGGGGGCAGCCGGGGGCTCGCCACCCGTCCGGCGAGGGAGGTGGTCACCGTCAGACCGGGCACGCCGTCGAGCAGTTCGGCGAGGCGTCGGGCCTCCGTGGTCCCGCCGAGGATGAGCACGTGCATGGGGGTCCGGGTCCGTTCGTACGGGTGATCGCGACGCGCTCCACTCAAGCACACCCGCTCGAGCACACCCGCTCAAGCACACCCCTGGCCCGCGCAGCACCCGCTCAGGTACAGACGTCGCCGACGGCGGCCGTGAGAATCTCCGTCAGGGCCCCTCAGCGGTCCGCCGACGCCTTCTTGATCGCCTCGCGGATGCGGGAGTACGTGCCGCAGCGGCACACGTTCTCGATGCGGTCGATGTCGGCGTCGGTCGGCTTCGCCGTCCGCTTCAGCAGGGCCGCCGCGGCCATGATCTGCCCGGGCTGGCAGAAGCCGCACTGCGCCACGTCGCACTCCAGCCAGGCCTGCTGCACCGGGTGCAGCCGGTCGCCGTCGGCCAGGCCCTCGATGGTGGTGACCTCGCGGTCCGCGCAGTCGGCGACCGGGACGACACAGGGCTGGACCTCAGCGCCGTCCAGATGGCTCGTGCAGGCGCGGCAGACGCCGACGCCGCAGCCGTACTTGGGTCCGGTGACGTTCAGCAGGTCCCTCAGCACCCACAGCAGCGGCATGTCGGCGGGCGCCTCGACGGTGACCGGCTTCCCGTTGAGGACGAAGGAGTAGGACGGCATGGGCACCTTCCGGGCGTGGTGTTCGACGGAGAGCTCGGTCAGAAGTTCAGGGGAAAGCGGCGGGGTTTCTTCCCCGTCGCCCGGGCGTACGCGTTGGCGACCGCGCCGGCCGCCGCCGGGACGCCGAGTTCGCCCGCGCCGCCCGGTTCCCCGTGCGAGGGCATGATGTGCGCCTCGAAGCGCAGGGGGGCGTCGCCCTGGCGGGCGTAGCGGAAGTCGGCGTAGCTGCCCTCGCGGACGGCGCCCCGGTCGATGTGCAGACCGGCCGTCAGGACGGTGGAGATGCCGTCGATCGCGGTGCCCATGAGCTGGGCCTGAAGTCCGCGCGGGTTGACGGCGGTGCCGACGTCTGCGGCCATCACCACCCGCGTCACCCGAGGGTTCCTCGGGTCGGTGGCGTCGATCTCGGCCAGGCAGGCCACGCAGGAGCCGTACTCCTCGTGGACGGCGACTCCCTGCCCGTGCCCGGCGGGCAGGGCACGCCCCCAGTGCCCGGCGGCGGCCGCCTTGGCGAGTACGGCCCGGACGGCCTTGCCGCGCAGCGTCGTACGGCGGAAGGCGACCGGGTCCTTGCCCAGGCGTGCGGCGATCTCGTCGACGACGACCTCCTCCGCCACCCGCGAGGTCCCGGAGTCCACCGACCGCCATGCGCCCAGCGGGATCCTGGCGAGTTCGACCGAGCCGTAGTCCCCGGACAGGCGGCCGAAGTTGTACAGACCGCTGTCGCTGGGCAGCGGTCCGGCCGCCGACGCGAAGGACGCCCGGCGGACGGCGCCCTCCCCCTCCCAGGCCTCGCTGACGGAGGCCTGGGAGTGCGCGAAGGCCACCACCCGGCCGCCCGAGAGACTGGCGCGGATGCGGTGGTGGCCGGCCGGGCGCATCCGGCCGTGCCGGATGTCGTCGGCGCGGCTCCACATCAGCTTGACCGGGAGGCGCGCCGCCTTCGAGATGAGGGCCGCCTCCAGGGCGGCGTCGGAGTCGAGCCGCCGGCCGAACGAGCCGCCGCCGCGCATCACATGGACCTTCACCTTCGCGGCGGGCAGTCCGACCGCCTGGGCGATGCTGTCGCGGGCGTCCATCGGGGTCTGGGAGGAGAACCAGATCTCGGCCTTGGTGGTACGGACGTCCGCTACGGCGGTCAGCACCTCCATGGGCGCGTGACTGACGAACGCGAACTCGAACTCGCCCTCCACCTGCGTCGATCCGCGCGGCGGGGTGCCGAGGCGGGGTACGGCGGCCCGCAGCCGGCGGCGGATCTCGGTGTCGGACAGCGCCACGAGCGGCCCCGGCGACCAGGTGATCTTCAGGGCGTCGCGGGCCTGGAAGGCGTGGTGGAAGGTCTCCGCCACCACGGCGACCCCGCCCGCGACCCGCACCACGGCGTGCACCCCGGGCATCGCGCGGGCCGCGCTGTCGTCGAGGGAGGCCACCTTGCCGCCGAGCGTGGGCGGGCGCGCCACCACCGTGGGTCTGGCCCCGGCGACCGCGAGGTCCCCGGCGTAGCGGGCCTTGCCGGTGACGATGTCACGGGCGTCGATCCGGGTCGTGGGCCGTCCGATCACCCGGTGCTTGGAGGCCGGCTTGGGCTTGGCGGACACGGCGGGGACCCGGATCGCGGCGGCGTAGCCGGTGAGGTAGCCGAAGGTGGCGGAGCGGCCGTCCGGCGCGTACACCTTGGTGTCCTTGGTGCGCAGGGCGCGCGCCGGGACGTGCCAGAGCCGGGCCGCCGCGGTGACCAGTTTGGCCCGCGCGGTGGCGGCCAGCTGCCGGGCGGGGCCGTACAGCGAGCGGACCGAACTGGAGCCGCCCGTGTACTGGTTGCCCTTGGTGCGGGCGTCGGCGAGGGGGATGTCGATGTCGGCGAGCCGGGCGTCCAGCTCCTCGGCGATCATCATCGCGACGGCGGTGGTGACCCCCTGTCCGACCTCGACCCTCGGCAGCCGTACGACGATCCTGTTGGCCTCGGTGACCTCGAGGACCAGCATCTCCTCGTCGGTCCCGGTCACCAGCACGTCGGAGGAGCGGCGGGCGGACTCGGTGGACTCGGCGCCCTCGGCGGGCGAGGTGTCGCAGGCGAGGGGGGCCGCGACGGTCAGGGTGGACGCCGCGAGCGTGTAGACCATGAACCGGCGGCGGGACAGCTGGCGGGCCAACGGGCACTCCTGTTGTCAGGTTCCGTTTTTCAGGTTCCGTGGGGTTCGGCTCCGACTTCTAGGAGGGGCCGAACCGCCACGAGGTTGCCTGCGCGGCCCGAACATCTGCCCGGGCTACCGGGCCGACGCCGGTGTGGGGCCGCCCGCCGGTACCGGAACCGCCGCCGCGGCCAGTTCCCGTACCCGTGCGGCGGGCACCGGGGCGCCCGGTGCCCGGAAGAACCAGCGCCCCCGTTCCTCGGCGTCGGTCAGCCCCTCGGGCCAGGATCCCAGGTAGGGCTGGACGTGGACGGGGGTGTTGGGTCCGATGCGCCAGCTGTCGGCGAGGGTGCCGATGTCGGCCGCGTCGTAGCCGATCGTGTCGAGGAAGGCGGTCACCTCCGCCTTCGCCCCGAAGTCGTCACCGGCTACGGCGAGGGCGCTGCGGTCGGGTGCCCCGGCGGGCCGGGCCAGGGTGACCAGCCGCAGGAAGTCGACGTTGCCGAACGTCTTGACGACCCGTGAGCCCGCCAGGTGCCGCTGGACGAGCCCGCTGGAGGTCAGCGGCCCCTCGTCCAGTTCCTCGATCCGGCCGTCGCGGTACGGGTAGTAGACCATCGTGTCGATCACGGTCCGCCCGGCGAGCGCGGTTGCCGGCAGCTTCTCGTACGCCGCGAGCGGCACGCTCACCACCACCAGGTCACCGGCCCGCGCGGCCTCCTCCGGAGCGGCGGCCCGGGCGCGCGGGCCGAGTTCCTCGACGAGCGGGGCGAGCGACTCGGGCCCGCGGGAGTTGCTGAGGACGACGTCCAGGCCGGCGGCGACGGCGAGCCGGGCCACCGCACCGCCTATGCGGCCGCTGCCGACGAGTCCGACGGTCCCGGTCGTTCCGGCGGTCTTGGTCATGGGGCCTCCTCGGGAGAAGTGCTTACGGAAGTAAAGTACTTACTCAAGATAAGCACAAGCCTCGCCGGGGGCACCTAGCATGGACACATGAGCCGAGGGACCGAGCGCGTGGCCGGGATGAGCGTGTTCGATCCGGAGTGCGTCTCACGGGAGGTGCTGGAGCACGCCACGGGGCGCTGGGGCGCGCTGACCCTCGCCGCGCTGACCGACGGGCCGCTGCGGTTCGCCGAGGTCCGCCGCCAGGTGACCGGCGTCTCCGACCGGATGCTGTGGCAGACCCTGCAGCGGCTGGAGGACCACGGTCTGGTGACCCGCACCCCGCATCCGACGGTGGCCCGCCGGGTGGACTACGCGCTGACCCCCCTCGGCCGCCCGATCGCCGAGCGCGTCTGCGACCTGATCGACGCGATCTACGACCAGCTGCCCGGCATCGTGGCCCACCAGCGGGCCGCCGCCCCACAGACCGCCCCACGGACCGCCCCACAGACCGCGCCACAGACCGCGCCGGAGGCGGACACCGCCTCCGGCTGACGGCTCTCCCTCCTTCACACCTGCACCGGCAACCTCGGCAGCCTCGGTGGCGTCCCCGGGATCACCGTGCGGGTCAGGTCCGCGCCGTCGGCGAGGCGCAGGTCCGGGTGGCGGTCGAGCAGGGTGTGCAGGGCGATCTCGCACTGGAGGCGGGAGAGGGCGGCGCCGACGCAGTAGTGGATGCCGTGGCCGAAGCCGATGTGGCCCTCGCTGCCGTCGGTGGGGCGGCGGGTGAGGTCGAGGCGGTCGGGGTCGGTGTAGCGGCGCGGGTCGCGGTTGGCGGAGACGAGGACGAACTGCACGCAGTCGCCGCGCCGGATCCGGGTGCCGTGCAGGTCGACGTCCTCGGCGGCGATCCGCATCCGCACCATGATGTCGGGCCCGCACCAGCGCACGAACTCGTTCACCGCGCCCGGCATCAGCTCCGGCTCGGCCACCAGGAGTTTCAGCTGGTCGGGGTGGGTGAGGAGGGCGGCGAGGCTGTTGACGAGGAGCTGGGCGGTGTTGTCGTAGCCGGCCATGACGACATTGAGGACCATCGCCACGGCCTCCTCCTCGGTCAGCCGGTGCCGTTCGTCGTCCCGGGCGGCGGCGAGGGTGCTGATCAGGTCGTCGGCGGGGGCCCGGCGCCGCTCCTGAAGCAGCCGCAGCACGGTGGCGACGACGGCCGGGGAGGAGACGCGCAGCCGTTCCGCCTCCATGACGAGGATGTCGTCGCCCCAGCGCCGGAAGACCGCCCGGTCCTCCTCGGGCACCCCGGCCAGCTCGCAGACGACGGTGACGGCGAGGGGGTAGGCGTAGCCGTCGACCAGTTCGAGCACGCCGTCGGGCGAGGTGCGGTGCAGGTCGTCGAGGAGCCGGCCGGTGAGCTGGTGGACGCGGGGGCGCAGGGCCTGCGTCCGGCGGGCGCTGAAGGCCCGGTTGACGGCGCCGCGCAGCCGGGTGTGGTCCGGCGGGTCGATGTCGAGGGCGGAGACGAGGAAGTACCGCCGTACGTCCTCGGGCAGGTTGAGCATGTCGACGAGGGCGCGGCGCGGGTCCTCGCCGGTGTGGCCCTCGATCGAGGCGGGGCTGCCGACGAAGCGGCCGTCGCGCAGTCCCTCGCGGACGTCGTCGTAGCGGCCGATCACCCACACGGGCCGGGTGTCGGTCAGCCAGGCCCGCACCACCGGGCCCTCCTCGCGGATGCGGCCGTAGCCTCCGACCGGGTCGGCGAGCAGGTCCGGGTCGAGGAGCCACTGCTCCCCGGGCGGGCGGGTGAGGGGGACTTCGGTGATGTGGGTCACGGTCGGCTTCCTGGTGGGGCAGGGCGGTTCAGACGATCCGGGTGGCGATGTCGGCGACCAGGTCCGCCTCGTACGGGACGAGGTAGAAGTGGTCGCCGGGGAACTCCCGCAGCGCGAACCGGCCGGGCCCGGTCAGTTCGGCCCAGGCGCGGACGGCGTCGGGCGGGCAGGTCGGGTCGTCGCGGCCCGTGTAGGCGGTCACGGGGGCGCGCAGCGGTACGGGGCGGGCGGGGCGGTAGGCCTCGATGAGGCGGTAGTCGGCGCGCAGCGCGGGCAGCAGCAGCTCCCTGAGCTCCGGGATGTCGTACGCCTCGGACTGGTGGTCGCCGAGGCCGCGGATCACGGCGAGCAGCGCCTCGTCGTCGCCGTCGGGCACCCCGGCCGGGCGGGCGCGGTGCGGGGCGGCGCGCCCGGAGACCAGCAGGTGGGCGGGGCGGAGGCCGTGTGTCTCCAGTCGGCGGGCGACCTCGTAGGCGACGGCGGAGCCCATGCTGTGCCCGAACAGGGTGAGCGGCAGACCGGTGAAGGGGGCGAGGGCCTCGGTGACGGCGTCGGCGAGGCGGTCCATGTCCTCGACGCACGGCTCGGCGAGCCGGTCCTGGCGGCCCGGGTAGCGCACGGCGAGCAGTTCGGTGTCGTCGGGCAGGCGGGCGGGCCAGGTGTGGAAGAGGTGGGCGGTGCCGCCGGCGTGCGGGAAGCACACCAGGCGGCGGGCGGGCCGCGGCGCACGGCACGGGTGCACCCGCAGCCAGCGGTCGGCGGTGTGCGGCGGGGGTGCGGGGAGGGGGGTGACGGCCACGCGGCCTCCTGAGGGACTGAGGCCCAAGGCCTAGCGGAACGCGCTGAACTGGCGGGAGCCGAGCAGCGACAGGAAGTAGGGGAGTTTGTCGACGGCCCGTTTGGGGACGTGGGCGGTCTGGACGGTGTCCCGGCACAGATCGGTGACGACGAGCGTGTACACGCCGTTCTCCTCGACGAGTTCGGCCGAGTAGAGGGGGTTCTCCATCAGGGGGCCACCTCCGCCAGCCAGCTCTCCCAGGCCTGCGCGACCCCGGTGTCTCCGTCGGCCCCGGTCTCTCCGTCGGCCCCGGTGTCCGCATCGGGCGCGAACAGGTGGTGCCCGAGCCACAGGGGCCAGCGCCAGGGCCCGCCGTCGTAGAAGCGGTAGAGGGCGTCGGCGGTCCGCAGTCCGAGGAAGCCGGGCTCGCAGCGGTCGACGACCGCCTCGACGGGTGGCCCGGCCTGGTGCGGCAGGGTGATCTTCGCGGTGGCGCCGGTACCGGCCCCGGCGGGCAGTCCGAGGCGGTCGCGTACGGCGGTGAGGGCGCCCGGGGTGGCCGCCTCGGGGCGGGCGGCCCGGACGTAGCGGGCGGGACGGCCGGCGAAGTGGCGCAGGTATTCGGCGAGGCTGTGCCGGTAGAAGTCGAAGTGCTTCTCCGCTGCGTCGGCCCGGGTGTCCCAGCCGTCGTCGGGGGTGCCGGGGTGCACCCAGTGGATGCCCAGGGAGAGCCGCGTGTGGGTGTCGTCGTACGGCTCGACGGTGTAGTCGAGGGTGTTGGAGAAGCCGTCCTCGCCGTCGGCGCGGCAGGCGAAGCGGCGGGGCGGCTCCCATTCCAGGACGGTGGCCGAGCCGCGGGAGACCGCGCCTCCGACGCGGGGTTCGATCTCCATCGGGTAGAGCCAGCCGAGGTTGCCCTCGGCGGTGGCGACCGCGTTCCAGACCTGTGCGGGGCTGGCGGGCAGCAGTTGCTCGCGGCGCACCCGGAACTCGCGGGGCATGCACGTCACTTCCTTTCGTCACGTTCGTCGTTCGCGTGAAGTACGGGGAGCGCCGTGAGGCGGCGCTGGAGCGGGTTGGGCCGCCAGGTGAGTTCCTCGGGGGCGACGGCCAGGCGCAGGCCGGGCAGTCGGCGGACCACGGTGGAGACGGCGAGTTCGGTCTCCAGTCGGGCGAGGGGCGCGCCGAGGCAGAAGTGCGGGCCGTGGCCGAAGCCGAGGTGGCGGTGGGCGGCCGGCCGGGTGAGGTCCAACTGGTCGGGATACTCGTGCCGTTCGGGATCGCGGCCGACGGAGGCCAGGACGAGCTGGACCAGATCCCCGGCGGGGATGGTCCGTCCGCCGAGGGGGACGTCCTCGGCGGCCACCCGGAGGATGGTCTGGGTGGGGCTGTCGTAGCGGACGAACTCGTCGACGGCCGTGCGGATCAGCGCCGGATCTGCGCGCAGGAGGGCGAGTTGGTCCGGGTGGCGCAGGAGGGCGAGGAGGCCGTTGCCGATGAGGTTGGTGGTGGTCTCGTCGCCGGCCGTGATCAGCATGAAGCAGGTCGACAGCAGTTCGTGGTCGGTGAGCCGGTCGCCGCGGGCCTGAGCGGTGACGAGGGCGCTGATCAGATCGTCGCCGGGTGCGGCACGCCGCCGCCCGACGAGGTCCGTCAGATACGCCTCGAAGGCGTCCACGACCTTTTCGGCGCGGTCGATGTCCTCATGGATCCGGCCGAGTCCCCGGAACCACTCCTTGACCTGCTCCCGGTCGGGCTCGGGCACCCCGAACAGTTCGCAGACGACGGTGTGCGGCAGCGGGGAGGCGACGGCGGCGAGCAGGTCGACGGGCCCTTCGGCACCCTCGACGCCCTCGACGAGGCGGTCCACGACCCGCTGGATCCGCCCGCGCAGCTGCTCCACCCGGCGGGCGGTGAAGGCCTTGTTGACGAGGCCGCGCAGCCGGGCGTGGTCCGGCGGGTCGGTGTTGCTCATGACCCGTCCGAGCCGGGCGGTGAGCCGGCTCAAATCCTTCATCCGGCCGTCGCGGGCGACGAGCGCGCTCGTCATCCGCTCCCGGTCGTTGGACAGCCGCAGATCGCCGAGGGCCTGTTCGACGTCGGCGTGCCGGGTGACGTACCAGAGGCCGTTCGGCGCACGGTACACCGGGCACTTGGCGCGCATCCGGGCGTAGACCGGGTAGGGGTCGCGGCGGAAGGCGTCCGAGGCCATCTCCGCCGCGAAGTCCCGGGCGTCGGTGGCGAGCACGCTCACGAGGCGTCGTCCATCGCGTCGACCATGGCGTCGTCCATCGCGTCGACGAGGCTCTTGGGCCGCATGTCGGTCCAGGTCCTCTCGACGTACTCCAGACAGGCCTCGCGGGTGTCCTCGGGGTGGGCGACGCTCCAGCCGTCGGGTACGTCGGCGAAGGCGGGCCACAGCGAGTACTGGGCCTCGTCGTTGACGAGCACGAGGTAGGGGGCGTCCTGGTCCTCGAAGGGGTTGTTCACGAGGGGTTCTCCCGGGTCGTGGGGTCGGTTGCGGAGAGCTGCGCGCGGACCTCGGCGATCCGGGCGGCGAGCAGCGGACCGAGCTGGGCGAGGGCGCCCGGCCGGGTCATGCGGTCGTGGCGGGCGGTGATGTCGTACGAGTCGATCGAGCCGGTGACATAGGGGCGCCAGACGTCGGCGCCCGGGGAGTCCTGCCCGCGGTCGATGGTGGAGTTGAACAGGAGCATGTCGCCGTCGAGGACGCCCGGCCGGAAGGTGAGGGCCAGGCTCGCGTTGTTGATCATGATGGCGACGACGGCCTCGATGTGCCGTTCGGTCAGCCCGGCCAGGGCGCTGCCGCGGCGTTCGAGGATCTCCCGCACCTGTTCGTGGGTGAGGGGTTCCTCGCCGACGTCGGCGGGGTCGCAGTCGAGCATGCCGACGAGGACGTCCCGTTCGCTGGGCACGGGCGGTTCGTCGAAGGTGAGGTCGGCGACCGGATAGGCGTCGAGGATCGCGAGGAGGGCGGTGCGCTCGCCCTGGCGCTGGAGTTCCGTGGCGACGGCGTGCGCGACGAGCCCGCCGGCCGACCAGCCGAGGAGCAGGTAGGGACCCTCCGGCTGGATCTTGCGGATCTGTTCGACGTAGTCGGCCGCCATCTCCTCGTAGGAGGTGGGCCGGGGTTCGTCGCGGCCGAGGCTGCGGGCCTGGAGGGCGTAGACGGGGTGGTCGGGGGCGATGTGGTGGAGGAGGCCGCTGTAGCACCAGCTGACGCCGCCGCCCGGGTGGACGCAGAACAGCGGGGTCGCCGGGCCCTGCGGCCGGAGCGGCAGCAGGACGTCGAGGGAGTCGTCGGTGTCACGCAGGGCGAGGCGCCGTGCGAGTCCGGCGACGGTCGGGGTCTGGAACAGGGTGCGCAGTCCGAGCTCGGCGCCGAGGGCGTCGCGGATCCGGGAGACCAGTCGGGCGGCGAGCAGGGAGTGTCCGCCGAGGTCGAAGAACCCGTCGTCGACGCCGACCCGCTCGACGCCGAGGACTTCGGCGAACAGGTCGCACAGCACCTGTTCGTGCGGGGTGCGCGGGCCGCGCCCGGTGCCGTCGCCGCCGTCGCCGCCGTCGGTGCCGTACTCCGGGGCGGGCAGGGCCGCCCGGTCCAGCTTGCCGTTGGCGGTCAGCGGCAGCGCGTCCAGGGCGACGAAGGCGGTGGGGACGAGGTGGGCGGGCAGATCGCGGCGGAGGCGGTCGGCGCAGTCGCGGGCGTCGAAGGCCGTGCCCCGCGCCGCGACCTGCGCCGCGACCTGCGCCGGGTCCTGCGCCGGGACCGGGACGACGTACGCGACGAGCCGGTCGTCACGGGCGACGACGGCGGCCTGGGCGACCCCGGGACAGCGTACGAGCGCGGCCTCGACCTCGGCGGGCTCGACCCGGAAGCCCCGCACCTTCACCTGGTCGTCGGCGCGGCCCGCGAACTCCACCGTGCCGTCGGGCAGCATGCGGGCGAGGTCGCCGGAGCGGTACACACGGGCGCCGGGCGGCCCGTACGGGTCGGCGGTGAACCGTTCGGCGGTGGCGGCCGGGCGGCCCGTGTAGCCGCGGGCGACACCGGTGCCGGCGAGGTACAGCTCGCCCACGACCCCGGTGGGCGCGGGCCGCAGCCGCTCGTCGAGGACGTACAGCCGCATCCCGGCCATGGGGCGGCCGAGGGGGACGGGGCGGGCCGGATCGGGCGGGGTGTCCATGGGGTGGTGGGCGGCGAAGGTGGTGGTCTCGGTGGGCCCGTAGCCGTCGACGACCCGGATGCCCGGGCATGCCTGCATCACCCGGCCGACGGCGGTGGCGGAGACGACGTCCCCGCCTGTCCACACCTCCCGCACCCCGGCGAGCCCCCCGGGCTCCTCCTCGGCGACCACCCGGAACAGCCCGGCCGTCAACCACAGCCCGGTGACGCGGTGTTCGCCGACCGCCCGGCACAACTCACCGATGCCGAGCCGCCCTTGCGGGGCGACGACGATTCGCCCGCCATTGAGCAGCGGCACCCACAGTTCGTAGGTGGACGCGTCGAACGCGCTCGGCGAGTGCAGCAGCACCCGGTCGTGCGCACACCCCCAGCAGGGCGCCTGGGCGAGCCCGGCGACATCGGCGTGGGTGACGGCGACGCCCTTGGGCCGTCCGGTGGAGCCGGACGTGTAGGTGATGTACGCCAACTGCGACGGATGGCAACGGACTTGAGGCGCCCCTCCGCTCTCCGGTTCGGTCTCCAGCAGCGCGGTGAGGACGTCCTCGGTGAGGACGAGAGCGGCGCCGGTCTCGCGGACGACGAGGTCGACGCGGGCGGGCGGGAAGCCGGGATCGAGGGGAACATAGGCCCCACCGGCCCGGACGACACCCAGGATCGCCACGACCAGGTCGGCCGAGCGGTCCATGAGGACCGCCACCGGGGTCTCCGGGCCGACGCCCCGCCCGGCGAGGGCGCGGGCCAGCCGGCCCGTCCGGGCGTCGAGTTCGGCGTACGTCATTGTGGTGCCGTCGGCCACCAGCGCGACGGCGTCGGGGGTGGCCCGGACCTGCTCGGCGAACAGCTCGGGCAGCGAGCGCGGGGCAGGCAGCGGTGCGCCCCGCCGATCCAGGAGGTGGCGGCGCTCTCCGTCGGAGACGAGGTCGATCGCGCCGACGGGCTCGTCGGGCCGGGCCACGGCGGCTTCCAGCAGCCGGATCCAGCGGGCGACGAGGGCGGCCACGGTGTCCTCGTCGAACAGGTCGGTGGCGTACTCGACGGCGCCGGTGAGCCCTTCGGGGGTGCCGTCGTCGGCGTAGCGCTCGGCGAGGCTGAGGGTGAGGTCGCAGCGCGCGGTGCCGGTCGCCACGGCCACCGGCTCGACCGTCAGGCCGGGCAGGGCGAAGCTGCCGCCGGGGGCGTTCTGCAGGGCCAGCATCACCTGGAAGAGGGGATGGTGGGAGAGGGAGCGGACCGGGTTGAGGACCTCGACGAGGTGCTCGAAGGGGACGTCCTGGTGGGCGTAGGCGGCGAGCGCCGACTCCCGTACCCGTCCCAGGAGTTCGGCGAAGGTCGGGTCACCGGAGGTGTCGGTGCGCAGCACGAGCGTGTTGACGAAGAACCCGACGAGATCGTCCAGCGCCTGATCGGTGCGGCCCGCGACCGGACTGCCGACGGGGATGTCGGTCCCGGCCCCGAGGCGGGTGCACAGGGCGGCCAGACCGGCCTGCAGGGCCATGAACAGGCTGGTGCCGTGCTCAGCGGCCAGGTCCCGCAGCTCGCCGTGCAGTCGGGCGTCGAGACGCAGCGGCAGGCTGGCGCCGCGCTGGGAGGCGACGGCCGGGCGGGGCCGGTCGGCGGGCAGCTGGATCCGCTCGGGCAGATCCGCCAACGCCTGTTTCCAGTGGCCGAGTTGGGCGGCCAGACGGCTGTCGGTGTCGGAGGCGTCGCCGAGCAGTTCGCGCTGCCAGAGGGCGTAGTCGGCGTACTGCACCGGCAGCGCCGCCCACTCGGGCTCCTCCCCCGCGCGGCGGGCCGCGTAGGCGGTGGCCAGGTCGGCCGCCAGCGGGCCCATGGACCAGCCGTCCCCGGCGATGTGGTGCAGGGCGAGCAGCAGGACGTGGTCGTCGGGGGCCAGCGCGAACAGCTCGGCGCGCAGCGGGGGTTCGACGGCCAGGTCGAATCCGCGCCCCGCCGACCGCGCGAGGAGCTGGGCGAGGCCCCGCTCGTCGGTCTCGGTGACGGGCAGGTCCGGCCGGACGTCCAGCACCCGCTGGCAGGGCGTGCCGCCGGCCTCCGGGAACACGGTCCGCAGACTCTCGTGCCGGCCGGTCACGTCACCGAGCGCCCGCCGCAGCGCGGCCCGGTCGAGCGGTCCGGTCAGCCGCAGCGCGAGCGGCATGACGTAGGTGGCGGCGCCCGGCCCCTCCATCCGGTGCAGGAACCACAGCCGGTGCTGGGCGTACGACAGCGGCACCCGCTCGGGGCGGGGCGTGCGGGCCGTCAGCGGGGGCCGGGCCTCGCCCGCCCGGTCGAGACGGGCGGCCAGCAGAGCCGGGGTGGGTGCCTCGAACAGGGCGCGGACGTCGAGTTCGGCGCCGAGGACCGCGCGGACGCGGGAGATCAGCCGGGTGGCGAGCAGCGAGTGGCCGCCCAGGTCGAAGAAGCCGTCGTCGACCCCGACCCGGCCCACGCCGAGCACCTCGGCGAACAGCCCGGCCAGCAGTTCCTCCTGCGGGGTGCGCGGCGCACGGCTCCCCCGGCTCTCCGGCGCGGCGGGTGCCGGCAGGGCGGCCCGGTCGAGCTTCCCGCCCGGCGTGAGCGGCAGCGCGTCGAGGACGACGTACGCGGAGGGCACGAGCTGCTCGGGCAGCCGGGCACGGACGTGGTCGCGCAGGCCGCGGATCAGGGAGGCGGGGGTGCGGCGGGCGGCGGGGGTGTTGGTGAGGGGCTCGGGGCGGGCGGTGGGACAGGCTTCGGTGTGTCCGGCCCGGTAGGTGTCGACGGGCGCGGTCGGGTCGGTGACGCGGGCCGGGTCGACGAGGACGACGTCGACGGTGTCGGGGGCGTCGGGCGACCAGGTGACGTGGGTGTGGCGGCCCGTGGCGGCGCCGAGCGCGTGCCAGACCTCGGGGTCGACACCGGCCACGGGGGTGGTGCCGCCCTCGTGCAGCACGCGGTCCGCGGCGACCTCGCCGGTCACCCGGGCGTTGGGTACGCCCGTGATCCGCAGGACCGCCGGATCGGTGGACGTCAGCAGAGCGCGCACCTCGTCGGGTGTGCCCACGGCACGGCCCCAGGCGGTCTCCGTGAAGCCGTTCCAGGTCGCGGCGGGCCGGGTGTGCAGGGTGACGTCGTAGCGGTGGCGGGTGAGTTCGTTGTGGAACCGGCCGCGCTTCACCTCCACGGCGACCGCCTGGATCCCGTCGATCCGGCCGGGCAGGGCGGCGAAGAAGTCGGGGTCGACGAGGAGTTCCTCCTCGTCCCGCAGAGCCTGTGCGACGGCCCGGCGCAGCTCGGCGGGCCCGCCGTCGGTGCGGGGCGCGTGCACGGCGGTGGCGAGCGCCCGCCGCAGCCGCGGGTTGCGCACATCGCCGACGAACAGGGCGCCGCCGGGTGCGAGGAGCGAGGTCAGCCCCCGGATGACGTCGAGCAGATGGTCGGCGCCCGGGAAGTACTGGACGACCGAGTTGATCACGATGGTGTCGAAGCCGCCGGGCAGTCCGTCGAGGTCGTGGGCCGGCTGGGTGCGCAGGACGACCCGCTCCGCCAACTCCGGCTTTTGCGCGAGGTGTTCGGTGAGCGCGTCCACGGCGGTGGCGGAGAAGTCGGTGGCCCAGTACGCCTCGCAGTCGGGTGCGAGACGCGCCAGCAGCAGACCGGTGCCGACGCCGACCTCCAGCACCCGCCGGGGCCGCAGCGCCCGGATGCGGTCGACGGTGGCGTCCCGCCACTCCCGCATCTCCTCCTCCGGGATGGGCAGGCCGTCGTAACTGCTGTTCCATCCCGTGAAGTTGTGGCCGAGGGCGGCCGGTGCCGAGGCGACGGGCAGGGCGTCGTAGAGCTCCCGCCAGCCGGAGATGTGGTCCTCGTCCCGGCCGTGGTCGCGCTCCGCGCGGGACCGGTCGGGTACGACGTAGGCGACCAGCCGCTCGTCCCGTACCGCCACGACGGCCCGTCCGACGGAGGGATGGGCGGCGAGGACGGTCTCGATCTCGGCGGGCTCGATCCGGAAGCCGCGCACCTTGACCTGGTCGTCGACGCGTCCGACGAACTCCAGGTCGCCGTCCCGGCGTCGGCGGACGACGTCTCCGGTGCGGTACATGCGGGTGCCGGGGGCGCCGAAGGGATCGGCGACGAACCGGCAGGCGGTCAGGGCGGGTTGACGCAGATAGCCACGGGCCAGCCCGGCTCCGGCGACGTACAACTCACCGGGCACCCCCGGCGGTACGGGCTGCAGTCGCTCGTCGAGGACGTACGCACGGGCGTTGGCGATCGCCCGCCCGATCGGCGGCACGCCGCCGGTCGGGGACAGTGGCCGGCTCATGGTCGCGCACACGGTCGTCTCCGTCGGCCCGTACGCGTTGATCATCCGCCGCCCGGGCGCCCAGCGCTCCACCAGCTCCGGCGGGCACGCCTCCCCCGCCACCACCAGCGTCGACACCGGCAACGACTCCACGGCCGCCAGCACCGAAGGCGGCAGCGTGACGTGCGTGATGTCCGGGGCAAGGCCCGCCACCGGGTCGTGGGCGGGCGGCAGGACGAGGGTCGCGCCGGTCAGCAGGGCCGTGTACAACTCGGACACGGACGCGTCGAAGCTGGGCGAGGCGAACTGCAGCACCCTGCTCCTGTCGTCGATGGCGAACCGCTCGACCTGCGCGGCCACCAGGTGCGCGATACCCGCGTGGCTGACGACGACGCCCTTGGGGCGACCGGTGGAGCCGGAGGTGTAGATGACGTAGGCGGGCTGCCGTACGTCGACGGCGACCTCGGGAGAGGTCCTGGGCCGTCCGTCGCCGAGACCCGGCTCCTCCACCACGAGGGCAGGGCGGGCGTCCTCCAGCATGAACTCCCGCCGTGCCGCCGGGTAGTCGGGGTCGACCGGCAGATAGGCGGCGCCCGCCTTCATCGTCCCGAGGCTCCCGACGACGAGCTCCGCGGATCGCGGCAGCACGAGCGCGACGACGTCCTCTGCGCCCAGGCCCCGCTCGATGAGCGCGTGGGCGAACTGGTTGGCGCGGGCGTCCAGTTGGGCATACGACAGCTCCACGTCCCCGGCGACCAGGGCGATCGCGTCGGGCGTGGCGGCGACCTGCCGTGCGAAGCCGGTCGGCAGGGGGACGGGATGGACGGGTACGCCGGCGCCGGCGTCTGTGTCTGTGCCTGCGTCGGTGAGCAGACGGCGGCGTTCGTCGGCGGACAGGACGTCGATGCGGGCGAGGGGGAGGTCCGGGTCGGCGACCACCGCGCGCAGCAGCCGGTTCCAGCGGTCGACGAGATCGGCGACGGTGTCACGGTCGTACAGGTCGGTGGCGTACTCGACGGCCCCGGCGATGCCCGCGGGGGTGCCGTCGGCGTGGTGCCGTTCGTACAGGTTGAAGCCCAGGTCGAACTTGGCGGTGCCGGTGGGCACGACCAGGGGCGCGACCCGCAGACCGGGCAGGTCGAGCTCGCCCATCGGAGCGTTCTGGAGGGCGAACATCACCTGGAACAGGGGGTGGTGGGAGAGGGAGCGGGCCGGGTTGAGCTCCTCGACGAGGTGCTCGAAGGGCAGGTCCTGGTGGGCGTAGGCGCCGAGTGCGGACTCCCGTACCCGGCCGAGGAGTTCGGTGAACGAAGGGTCCCCTGAGGTGTCGGTGCGCAGCACGAGGGTGTTGACGAAGAACCCGACGAGGTCGTCCAGGGCCTGGTCGGTGCGGCCGGCGATGGGGCTGCCGACGGGGATGTCGGTCCCGGCGCCGAGGCGGGTGCACAGGGCGGCGAGACCGGCCTGGAGAACCATGAACAGGCTCGCTCCGCTGCGGCGCGCGAGCCGGGCGAGGCCGGTGTGCAGGTCGCCGTCCAGCTGGACGGGCAGATGCTCGCCCCGGTAGGAGGCGACGGCGGGCCGGGGCCGGTCGGCCGGTAGCGGCAACTGCTCCGGCAGGTCCGCCAACCGGGCCTGCCAATAGGCGAGTTGGGAGGAGAAGACACTGCCGGGTTCGGACGGGTCGCCGAGCAGTTCGCGCTGCCAGCGGGTGTAGTCGGCGTACTGCGCGGGCAGCGGCGCCCACTCGGGCTTGCCTCCCGCGCCGCGGGCCGCGTAGGCCTCGGCGAGGTCGCGGGAGAGCGGTCCGGTGGACCAGCCGTCCCCGGCGATGTGGTGCAGGACGAGCAGCAGGACGTGGTCCTCGCCGCCCGGGAGCGCGAACAGGTGGGCCCGCAGGGGCACTTCGGCGGCGAGGTCGAAGGGCAGCCGGGCGGCCTCGGCGAGGGCCTGCGGCAGCCGGGGCTCGTCGGTGTGCGTCATGAGCAGACGCGGGCGGGTGGTGTCGGCGTCGAGCACCTTCTGGTACGGGGTGCCGTGCGCCTCGGGGAACACCGTGCGCAGGGTCTCGTGCCGGGCGGCGACGTCCGCGAGGGCCTCGGCGAGGGCCCGTTCGTCGAGCCGCCCGGACAGCCGCAGGGCGAGCGGGATGTTGTAGCCGGCGCCGGGCCCCTCCATCTGCTGCAGGAACCACAGTCGGCGCTGCGCGAACGACAGCGGCTCCCGCTCCGGCCGCTCACCGGCCGTCAGCGCGGGCCGGGCGCGACCGGCCCCGTCCAGCGCGGCGGCGAGACCGGCCGGGGTCGGCGTCTCGAACAGGGTCCGCAGGGCGAGTTCCACGCCCAGCACCGCCCGGATCCGCGACACCAGCCGGGTGGCGAGCAGGGAGTGACCGCCCAGGTCGAAGAAACCGTCCTCGACACCCACCCGCTCCGCGCCGAGCACCTCGGCGAACAGATCGCACAGCACCTGCTCCCGCGGACTGCGCGGTGCCCGTCCCTTCCCCTCGGACTCGAACTCCGGCGTGGGCAGGGCCGCCCTGTCGAGCTTGCCGTTGGGCGTCAGCGGCAGCGCGGAGAGGCTCACGAACGCGCTCGGCACCAGGTGCTCCGGCAGCCGGTCCCGCAGGAACGACTGGAGGGCGGACGGCTGCGGCGTGGTGTCGGGTTCGGGGACGACGTATCCGACGAGCCGCTCCCCTCGTACGGCCACGACGGCGTGCGCGACGGCGGGGTGACCGACGAGGGCGGCCTCGATCTCGGCGGGCTCGATCCGGAAGCCGCGCACCTTGACCTGGTCGTCGACGCGTCCGACGAACTCCAGGTCGCCGTCGGCCCGTTGCCGCACGACATCGCCGGTGCGGTACATGCGGGTGCCGGGTGCGCCGAAGGGGTCGGCGAGGAACCGGGCGGCCGTGAGGGCGGGTTGACGGAGATAGCCACGGGCCAGCCCGGCCCCGGCGATGTACAACTCGCCCGGCACCCCCGGCGGTACGGGCTGCAGTCGCTCGTCGAGGACGAACACACGGGCGTTGGCGATCGCCCGCCCGATCGCCGGCACCCGCCCCGTGGGAGCGAGCGGCGCGCTCATCGTGGCACACACGGTCGTCTCCGTCGGCCCGTACGCGTTGATCATCCGCCGCCCGGGCGCCCAGCGCTCCACGAGCTCCGGCGGACAGGCCTCCCCCGCCACCACCAGCGTCGGCACCGGCGACGCGGCCACGGCCGCCAGCACGGACGGCGGCAGTGTCACATGTGTGATGTCGGCGGTGAGGCCGGATACCGGGTCGTCCGCCGGGGCCAGGACCAGGCAGGCGCCGGTGAGCAGCGCGGCGCACAGGTCCCAGAAGGAGGCGTCGAAGCTGGGCGAGCTGAGCTGGAGGACGCGGCTGGTGTCGTCGAGGGCGAGCCGCTCGGTCTGGGCCGCGACAAGGCTGGGCAGGCCGCCGTGGGTGACGACGACACCCTTGGGGCGGCCGGTGGAGCCGGAGGTGTAGATCACGTAGGCGGGCTGCCGTACGTCGACCGTGACGTCCGGGTCGGTGGCCGGGCAGCCGTCGGCGAAGGCGAGGTCGTCGACGACCAGGGCCGGGCGGGCGTCCTCCAGCATGTGTCCGATGCGCGCCTCGGGGTAGCCGGGGTCGACCGGCAGATGGGCGGCGCCCGCCTTCATCGTCCCGAGGATCCCGACCACGAGCTCCACGGAACGCGGCAGCACCAGCGCGACGACGTCCTCGGCACCCAGGCCCCGCTCGATGAGCGCGTGGGCGAACTGGTTGGCGCGGGCGTCCAGTTGGGCGTACGTCAACTCGACGTGCCCGGCGACGAGGGCGGTCGCGTCGGGACGGCGGGCGGCCTGGCGGCGGAAGAGTTCGGCGAACGAGGCGTCGGGGAGCGGGAGTCGGGTGTCGTCCAGAAGGGTGTGGCGCTCGTCGGGGTGGAGGATGTCGAGGGTGCCGATGGGCCGGTCGGGGATGGTGACGGCGGCTGTCAGGAGCCGTACCCATCGGTCGAAGAGGGTGCGGACGGTGCTCTCGTCGAACAGGTCGGCGCTGTACTCGACGATCGCGTCGAGACCGGCGGGTGTGCCGTCGGGGCCTCGGCGTTCGGTGAGCGCGAAGGCCAGGTCGAGCCGGGCGGTGCCGGTGCGCACGGGTTGCGGCGAGGTGTCCAGACCGTCGAGGCCGAACTCGGTGTCGGGGACGTTCTGGACGGCGAGGAGGATCTGGAAGAGGGGGTGGTGGGAGAGGGAGCGGACCGGGTTCAGTGCCTCGACGAGGTGCTCGAAGGGGACGTCCTGGTGGGCGTAGGCGGCGAGCGCCGACTCCCGTACCCGGCCCAGGAGTTCGGTGAACGAAGGGTCCCCGGAGGTGTCCGTGCGCAGCACGAGCGTGTTGACGAAGAACCCGACGAGATCGTCCAGCGCCTGGTCGGTACGGCCCGCGAAGGGGCTGCCCACGGGGATGTCGGTGCCCGCGCCGAGACGGGTGCACAGGGCGGCGAGACCGGCCTGGAGGACCATGAACAGGCTGGCGCCGTTGCGGCGGGCCAGCGCGGTGAGCGCCTCGTGCAGGCCGGCGTCGACGGTGGTGGTGAGCAGCCCGCCCCGATGGGTGGGGTGGAGGGGGCGCGGGCGGTCGGCGGGCAGCCGCAGGCGCTCCGGCAGGCCGTCCAACGCTTCGGTCCAATAGGAGAGTTGGCGAGCGTACGTGCTGTCCGGGTCGGTCTCGTCGCCGAGCAGGGCACGCTGCCAGAGGGTGTAGTCCGCGTACTGGACCGGCAGTGGGGCCCAGCCTGGTTCCTCCTTCGCGCGGCGGGCCGCGTAGGCGGTGGCGAGGTCCGTCGCCAGGGGGCGCAGGGACCAGCCGTCGGCGCCGATGTGGTGCAGGGCGAGGAGGAGGACGTGCCCGTCGGCGCCGAGCGTGAACAGGTGGGCGCGCAGGGGGAGTTCGGCCGCCAGGTCGACGGGGCGGCGGGCGGCCCGGGTCAGCAGTGCGGGCAGTGAGGGCTCGTCCGTCTCGGTGACCGTGAGGGGGACCCGGGCCTCGGCGGCGGGCAGGATCCGCTGGTGCGGTACGCCGTCGGTGTGCGGGAAGACCGTGCGCAGCGTCTCGTGCCGGGTGACGAGGTCGGTGAGGGCGGCGGCCAGGGCAGGCAGGTCCAGGGCGCCGCGCAGCCGTAGCGCGAGCGGCATGTGGTAGGTGGCGTCGGTGCCCTCCAGCCGGTTCAGGAACCACAGGCGGCGCTGCGCGAACGACAGCGGCAGCGGTTCGGGCCGGGCGGCCGGGACGACGGCCGGGCGGGCGTCGGCCGCGTCGTCGAGGCGCACGGCGAGCCCCGCCGGGGTGGGGGCCTCGAAGAGGGCGCGCAGGGGCAGTTCAGCGCCGAGGGTGGCGCGGACGCGGGAGACCAGGCGGGTGGCGAGCAGCGAGTGGCCGCCCAGCGCGAAGAAGTCGTCGTCGACACCGGCCCGAGCGACGCCGAGGACCTCGGCGAACAGGTCGCACAGGATCTGTTCGCGCGGGGTGCGCGGGGCGCGGCCGGTCCGGGTGTCCGGGGCGGGCGCGGGAGCGGGCAGGGCGGCGCGGTCGAGCTTGCCGTTGGGGGTGAGGGGCAGGGCGTCGAGGGTGAGGAGCGCGCCGGGGATCATGTGGTCGGGGAGGCGGTCGCGCAGGTGGTCCAGGAGGGCGGCCGGTGCGGTGGTCGCCCCGGCGGCCGGGACGACGTAGGCGACGAGCCGGTCCTCGCGGGCGACGACGGCTGCCCGGGCGACGGCCGGGTGACCGGCGAGGGCGGCCTCGATCTCACCGGGTTCGACACGGAAGCCGCGCACCTTCACCTGGTGGTCGGCACGGCCGAGGAACTCCAGCTCACCGTCGGAACGCCGGCGGGCGAGGTCACCGGTGCGGTACATGCGGGCGCCGGGCGGCCCGTAGGGGTCGGCGACGAACCGTTCTGCGGTCAGCGCGGGCCGGTGCAGATAGCCACGGGCCAGGCATGTCCCGGCCAGGTACAGCTCACCGGGCACGCCGGGCGGTACGGGGCGCAGCGCGGCGTCGAGGACGAGGGCGCGGGTGTGGTCGACGGGCCGGCCGACGGGCACCGGCAGCGGGCAGTCGTCGAGGTCGGCGGGCAGCGCGTAGGCGGTGGCGACGTGGGTCTCGGCCGGGCCGTAGTGGTTGTGGAGGCGGCGTCCGGGGTGGCGGGCGGTGAAGCGGCGCAGGGCGATGCCGAGCCGCATCGCCTCACCGGCCTGGGCGATGGTCCGCAGGTGGGGCAGCTCACGGCGGTGTTCCTCGGCGGCCTCGGCGACGGCTTCCAGCATCAGCGTGGGCGCGAACAGCTCCTCGATCCTGTGCCGTTCCAGCCAGGCCGTGAACAGTTCGGCGCTGCGCCGCTGCTCGTCGGTGGGGACCACGAGGGTCTTGCCGTACAGCAGCGCCGACAGGGTCTCCTGCACGGACACGTCGAAGCCGGCCGCCGTGAACTGCGCGGTGCGGGTGCCGGGGCCGCCGCCTACGGCACGGTGGTGCCAGTGGAGCAGGTTGGCGAGGGCGGCCGACGGCATGACGACGGCCTTGGGGCGGCCGGTGGAGCCCGAGGTGTAGATGACGTAGGCCGGATGGCGCCCGTCGGGGGTGATGCCTGGGCCGGTGTCCGGGCCGGTGGCCGGGTCGGTGGCAGGGTCGGTGGCAGGGTCGGTGTCCGGGAAGCCGTCGGCGAAGTCCAGGTCGGCCACGACCACGGCCGGCCGGGAGTCGTCGAGCATGAAGGCGCGTCGGGCGGGCGGGTAGTCCGGGTCGACGGGCAGATAGGCGGCACCGGACTTCAGGACGCCGAGGATCGCGACGACGAGGTCGGTGCCGCGCGGGAGGGTGAGCGCGACGACGTCCTCGGGGCCGATGCCCTCGGCGAGGAGGGCGTGGGCGACCTGGTTGGCGCGGGCGTCGAGCCCGGCGTAGGTGAGGACGGTGTCCTCGAAGACGACGGCGTGGGCGTCGGGGGTGGCCCGCACCTGGGCCCGGAACCGCTCGGTCAGCGAGGCGTGCGCGACGGGGGCCGTGGGCGCTGTGGGCGCCGGGAGCAGTGCTGCGCGTTCGTCGTCGAGGAGGACGTCGAAACGGCTCAGCGGCCGCCCGGGGTCCTCGACGGCCTGGCGCAGGAGGCGCGTCCAGCGGGCGAGGAGGCGTTCGACGGTGGTGTCGTCGAAGAGGTCGGTGGCGTACTCGACATGGCCGTGGAGGCCGCCCGCCCCGCCGTCGCCGCGTTCCAGGAGGTGGAAGGAGAGGTCGAACATGGCCGTGGCGTGGTGCACGGGGAGGATCTCGGCACGCAGGCCGGGGAGCTCGAAGTCGCCGCGCGGAACGTTCTGCAGGGCGAGCAGCACCTGGAACAGCGGCTGCCGGGACAGCGACCGGGCCGGGTTCAGCGCCTCCACCAGATGATCGAAGGGCAGTTCCTGGTGGGCGTACGCGCCGAGCGCCGACTCCCGTGCACGGCCGAGGAGTTGGACGAAGTCGGGATCGCCGGAGGTGTCGGTGCGCAACACGAGGGTGTTGACGAAGAAGCCGACGAGATCGTCCAGGGCCTGGTCGGTGCGGCCCGCGATGAGGCTGCCGACGGGGATGTCGTCCCCGGCGCCGAGTTTGTTCAGCAGGGCGGCGAGTCCGGCCTGGAGCACCATGAAGAGGCTGGCGCCGTGCTGCCGGGCCAGGCCGAGGAGGCCCGCATGCAGATCGGCGTCGAGATCGAGGGGCAGCCTGCGGCCGTGGAAGGTGGGGTTCGCCGGTCGGGGCCGGTCGGTGGGCAGCTGGATCTGCTCGGGCAGCCCCTGCAGCATGCTCGTCCAGTGGGCGGCCTGCCGGGCGAACAGGCTGTCGGAGTCGGCCGGTTCACCGAGGAGCGCGCGCTGCCAGAGGGTGTAGTCGGCGTACTGCACGGGCAGCGGCGCCCATCCGGGTTCCTCCCCCGCACGGCGGGCCGCGTAGGCGGTGGCCAGGTCCCGGGACAGCGGGCCGAGCGACCAGCCGTCGCCCGCGATGTGGTGCACGACGACCAGGAGGACGTGCCGGTCGTCGGCCGTGGCGAACAGCTCGGCGCGCAGGGGCGGTTCACCGGCGAGATCGAAGGGCCGCCGTACGGCCCGGTCGAGCAGCGCGGGCAGCCCGGCCTCGTCGGTCTCGGTGAGCGGCAGCTGCGGGCGGGCCGCTTCGGCGTCGAGGACGAGCTGGTACGGCACCCCGTCGGCGGCCTGCGGGCAGAGGGTGCGCAGGGCCTCGTGCCGGGCCACCACGTCGGCGAGCGCCTCGGCCAGGGCGGCCCGGTCGAGCTGGCCGTCCAGCCGCCAGGCGAGCGGGATGTGGTAGGCCGCGCCGGCCGGGTCCAGCTGGTGCAGGAACCACAGCCGGTGCTGGGCGGACGACAGCGGCATCCGCTCCGGCCGGGCGGCCGGCACCAGAGCGGGCCGTGCCTCCCCCGCGACCGTGAGCCCCTCGGCCAGCCCGGCGACGGTCGGCGTCTCGAACAGCGCCCGCAACTCGAGCTCGGCGCCGAGCGCGGCCCGGACACGGGCGACGAGCCGGGTGGCCAGCAGCGAGTGGCCGCCCAGCGCGAAGAAGTCGTCGTCGGCACCGACCCGTTCCACGCCCAGCACCTCGCCGAACAGCTCGGCGAGCACCTGCTCCTGCGGGGTGCGCGGCGCCCGTCCGGCCGCTGTGGGCGTGAACTCCGGCTCGGGCAGGGCCCGTCGGTCCAGTTTGCCGTTGGCGGTCAGCGGCAGCGCGTCCAGCGCGACGAAGGCGGCCGGGACCATGTACTCGGGGAGCCGCTCCCGGACGTACTCCCGCAGGGTGCCGGTGCCGCCTACGACGTACGCGACGAGCCGCGTGTCGTCCGTACGGTCCCGGCGGGCCACCACGGCCACATCCCCGACCTCGGGATGCGCGGCCAACACGGCCTCGATCTCGCCGAGTTCGATTCGGAAGCCGCGCACCTTGACCTGGTCGTCGGCGCGCCCGGCGTACTCCAGGGTGCCGTCGGCACGCTGCCGCACCAGGTCGCCGGTGCGGTACATACGAGCGCCGGACGGACCGTACGGGTCGGCGACGAACCGGGAGGCGGTGAAGGACGGCCGGTTGAGATAGCCACGGGCCAACCCCGGTCCGGATACGTACAGTTCACCGGCCACGCCCGTGGGAACAGGCCCCAGCCACCGGTCGAGCACGTAGGTCCGCAGGTCCGGGATGCCGGTACCGATCGTGCTGGACGGGTCGTCGACGGAGGCGGCGTTCAGGGTGGTGTGGGTGACGTGGACGGTCGTCTCGGTGATGCCGTACATGTTCACCAGCACGGGAGCGTCGCCCGCATGCCGGGAGTACCAGTCGGCGAGCCGGGCGGGCTCCAGCGCCTCGCCGCCGAACACGACCGTGCGCAGGGCGAGTTCGGCGCCCGGGTTCTCCCGGTCGGCCTGCATGAGCTGGTAGAAGGCGGAGGGCGTCTGGTTCAGGACCGTCACCCGCTCCTCGGCCAGCAGCCTCAGGAACGCCTCCGGCGAACGGGACGTCTCGAACGGCACCACGACCAACCGGCCACCGTGCAGCAGCGGACCCCACAACTCCCACACCGAGAAGTCGAACGCGTAGGAATGGAACAGCGTCCACACGTCGTCGGGGCCGAAGCCGAACCAGTGCCTCGTCGCCGCGAACAACCGCACCACGTTCCCGTGCGGGACGACCACACCCTTCGGACGACCCGTCGAACCCGACGTGTAGATGACATACGCCGGATGCTCCGCAGACACCCCCACCACCGGATCCGTGTCCGGCAGCCCCGCCGTCTCCAGGGCCGCCAGGTCGTCGACCACCAGCACCGGCCGGGCATCGGCGACCATGAACTCCCGCCGCGCCGCCGGATAGTCAGGATCAAGAGGCAGATAAGCAGCCCCCGCCTTCAACACCCCCAACACCGCCACCACCAGCTCCACCGACCGGGGCAACGCCAACGCGACGACATCCTCCGGACCCACCCCACACCCGACCAACGCATGCGCCAGCCGGTTCGCCCGACGGTTCAACTCGCCGTACGACAACGAGACATCA
The DNA here is from genome assembly GCF_048159505.1 of Streptomyces sp. T028. Lineage (NCBI taxonomy): Bacteria > Bacillati > Actinomycetota > Actinomycetes > Kitasatosporales > Streptomycetaceae > Streptomyces > Streptomyces sp. T028. The sequence goes on along the minus strand of NZ_JBLRVZ010000011.1, from coordinate 150,605 downwards.
CCACACACAACCGCCACCGCATTCGGCAGCTCCCGCACCCGCGCCTGGAACAACCCCACCAGGGTGTCCTTCACCGGCGCCGCGAGAGCCGTCGGCAGCAGGGACGTGCGCTCCGCGTCGGTGAGGACGTCGATGCGGCTCAGGCGGCGCTCCGGGTCCGTGGCGGCCGTGTGCAGCAGGCGCGCCCACCGTGCGGTGATCGTCTCGATCGTTCCGGGGTCGAAGAGGTCGGTGCTGTACTCCACGGTGCCGGTGAGGCCGGCCGGGGTGCCGTCAGGGGTGGTGTGTTCGGCGAGGTTGAAGGTGAGGTCGCACTTGGCGGTGCCGGTGGGGACCAGGCTCGTCGTGACGCGCAGGCCGGGCAGGTCGAACTCGCCGAGGGGGGCGTTCTGCAGGGCGAGCATGGTCTGGAAGAGGGGGTGGTGGGCGAGGGAGCGGGTCGGGTTGAGCTCTTCCACCAGGTGCTCGAAGGGCAGGTCCTGGTGGGCGTAGGCGGCGAGGGCGCCCCGGCGGACGCGGTCGAGGAGTTCGGTGAAGGCGGGGTCGCCGGTCAGGTCGGTGCGCAGGACGACGGTGTTGACGAAGAAGCCGACCAGGTCGTCGGCGGCTTCGTCGGTGCGGCCGGCGACCGGGGCGCCGAGCGGGATGTCGGTGCCGGCGCCGAGCTTGCCGAGGAGGGCGGCGAGGCCGGCCTGGAGGACCATGAAGAGGCTGGCGCCGTGGGCGCGGGCCAGGTCGCTCAGACGGCGGTGCAGGTCGGCGTCGAGGTGCAGGGGCAGCTGGGCGCCGCGGTGGGTGGTGGCGGCCGGGCGGGGGCGGTCGAAGGGGAGGTCGAGGCGCTCCGGCAGCCCGGACAGGTGTGCGGTCCAGTAGGCGAGTTGGCGGGCGGAGAGGCTGTCCGGGTCGGTGGGGTCGCCGAGGAGGTCGTGCTGCCAGAGGGTGTAGTCGGCGTACTGCACCGGCAGCGGGGCCCAGTCCGGGGTCCCGCCGCGGCGGTGGGCCGCGTAGGCCTGGGTGACGTCGGCGGCCAGCGGGCCGAGGGACCAGCCGTCGCCGACGATGTGGTGGACCACCAGCAGCAGCACGTGCTCGTCGGGCGCGAGCGCGAACAGGTCGGCGTGGACGGGCGGTTCGGCCGCGAGGTCGAAGGGGCGGCGCGCGGCGGCGGCCAGCAGGTCGGGCAGGGCGGCCTCGGTGGTGTCGGTGACCGCCGGCCGGGGCGCGGCCTTCTCCGGTGCCAGGATCCGCTGGACGGGCACCCCGTGCTCGTCGGGGAAGACGGTGCGCAGGCTCTCGTGCCGGATGACGACGTCCCGCAGGGCCGCCTCCAGCGCGGCGCGGTCGAGGGTGCCGGACAGGCGCAGGGCGAGCGGGATGTGGTACGTGGCGCCGGTTCCCTCGACGCGCTGCAGGAACCACAGCCGGCGCTGTGCGGAGGACAGGGGGACGGCGTCGGGGCGCTCGTACGGACTGAGCGCGGGCCGGGCGGCGTCCGGGGTCGCGGCGTCCAGGGCGGTGGCGATCCCGGCGGGCGTGGGTGCGTCGAAGAGGTCGCCGAGGCGCAGGGCGGCGCCGAGGGCGGTGCGGATGCGGGCCAGGAGGCGCAGGGCGAGCAGGGAGTGGCCGCCGAGAGCGAAGAAGTCGTCGTCGACGCCGGCCCGGGGGACGCCGAGGACATCGGCGAAGAGGCCGCACAGGAGTTCCTCGCGGGGCGTGCGCGGCGTGCGGCGGCTCGGCAGGGTGTCATGGGTGGGAGCGGGGGCGGGCAGGGCCCGTCGGTCGAGCTTTCCGGACAGGGTGAGGGGCAGCGCGTCGAGGGTGACGAAGGCGGCCGGGACCATGTGCTCGGGGAGGCGGTCGCGCAGGTGGGCGCGCAGGTCCTCCGGGCGGGGTGCGGTGCCGGGTGCGGGGACGACGTAGGCGACGAGCCGGGCGGCGCGGTCGTCGTCGGGGCGGGCGAGGACCGTCGTACGCGCGACCGCCGGGTGGGTGCCCAACTGGGCCTCGATCTCGGCGGGTTCGACGCGGAAGCCGCGGATCTTGACCTGGTCGTCGGCCCGGCCGAGGTATTCGAGGCTGCCCTCGGAGGTGCGGCGGACGAGGTCGCCGGTGCGGTACATGCGGGTGCCGGACGGGCCGTAGGGGTCGGCGACGAACCGTTCGGCGGTGAGGGCGGGGCGGCCGAGGTAGCCGCGGGCCAGACCGGCGCCCGCGACGTACAACTCGCCGGGGGCGCCGTCGGGCACCGGTTGCAGGGCGCTGTCGAGGACGTACGCGCGGGCACCGGTGACGGGGTGTCCGATCGCGGGGCGCTCGGTGGTGTCGAGGGCCGCGGTGAGCGCGTCGACGGTGCACTCGGTGGGGCCGTAGAAGTTGTGGACGCGTACGCCGTCGGCGGCGCGCAGTTCCCGCCACAGGTCCTCGGGTAGGGCCTCCCCGCCGGCGACGATCACGGAGGGTCGGGGACGGTCGGGGGCGAGGAGGCCGTGGTCGAGGAGGACGCGCAGATAGGACGGGGTGGCGTTGACGAGGTCGAGGCGGTGGCGGGCGAGGTGGGCGAGGAAGGCGTCCGGGTCGGTCCAGGTGGTGCGGTCGAGGACATGCAGTTCGTGGCCGCCGAACAGGCAGCCGAGCTGGTCCCAGGAGGCGTCGAACGACAGGGACGTGGTCAGTGCCACCCGCATCCGGGGGGACCGGTACAGGGCGCGGAGCTGGTGGTGGATCAGGTTCGTCACGGCCGCGTGCGGGGTGAGCACGCCCTTGGGGCGGCCGGTGGAGCCCGAGGTGTGGATGACGTACGCCGGGTGGCGGGGGTCGCGCCGCGCGGCCGGGGCGGTGGCCGGGGCGTTGGTGGAGTCGAGGGTGTCGAGGGTGTCGAGGGTGTCGAGGAGCAACGCGTCGACGGTCTGCGGGAGCCGGGGCCGGGTGGCCGTGTCGGTCACGGTGACGACGGGGCGGGTGTCGTCGAGGAGGGCGGCCAGGCGGGCGCGGGGGTGGTCCGGGTCGAGGGGGACGTGGGCCGCGCCGGTCTTGAGGACCGCGAGGACGGCCGTGACCAGCTCGGCGGAGCGCGGCAGCGCGAGGGCGACGAGGCGCTCGGGGGCGGCGCCGTGCGCGGTCAGGAGCTGGGCGAGACGGTTCGCGCGGGCGTCGAGCGCGGCGTACGTGAGGGTGGCGTCCGGTCCTACGACGGCCACGGCGTCCGGGGTGCGGCGGGCCTGCTGCTCGAAGAGGTCGGCGAGGTGGGCGGCGGGGGCCGCGGCCGTGTCGGGGTGTGCGGCGGGCCTCGGGAGAGGGATGCGGCCGACGGGGCGGTCGTCGTCCGTGCGGGCGAGGCTCTCCAGGAGGGTGGTGAGGCCGTGCCGGTGGGCCTGTCGCTCGTCCTCGTCCCAGGCGTCGGCGGCGGCCAGCAGCTTGAGGTGCGGGCCGGAGCCGTCGTGCCGGTCCAGCGCCCAGACGACGAGTTCGGCGGCATGGACCTCGGCGAGGCTGTGCGCGGTGGCGGGCAGACCGGCGAAGCTCAATTCGCTGTCGAAGGACATGATGTTGACGATCGCGGAGTACGCCGAGCCGGGGTCGCCGGGCAGCCCGAGATCGCGGTGCATGTCCTCGCCCCGGTAGCGCTGGTGCCGGAGCGCGGCCCGCACCTCGGCGTCGACCTGGTCGACGAGCGCGGACCAGGGCGTGCCGGGCCGTACGGTCAGCCGCAGGGGCACCATGTTGGACACCACGGCGGGCGTCGCCGAGCACACCGGGTCGGTGCGGTCGCGGCCGGTGACGGGGAGGCCGAGGAGCAGGTCGCGGGCGCCGGTGCGGCGGTGCACGTACAGCGCGGTGGCCGCGATCAGCACCCGTGACCAGCGGGTTCCGGCGCGTTCGGCGAGCGTGTGCAGGGCGTCGCGTACGGGGCCGGCGGGCAGCGGGGTGTGGCGGGGGCCGGCGGTGAGACGGCTCGCGGAGCGGCCGATGCGGACGGGTTCGGGGAGGTTTGTGAGGCGCCCGCTCCAGTACGCGCGGTCAGCGTCGTAGCGGGGGGAGTTCCGGTAGGCGGCGTCGGCTTCGACGACGGCGCGCAGGGACGGGAACGGCGTCGGGTCCGGCGTACGCCCCGCCGCCAGGGCGGTGTGGACGGCGGCGACGCGGCGGGCGACGAGGGCGTAGCCGAGGCCGTCGGAGAGCAGGTGGTGGTAGCTGTGGTACCAGAGGTGGTGGTCTTCGGCGATCTTGATGAGGGCCTGGCTGAAGAGGCGGTCGCGGGTGAGGTCGAGGGGGCGCAGGCGGTCGGCGGTCATCCACTCCAGGGCGGCGGCGCGGGGGTCGTCGTGTGCGCTGAGGTCGAGGAGACGGGGCGGCCGGCCCTCCGGGACGCGCAGGATCTGGCGGGGGCCGTCGTCGGTGTCGGTGAACCCCACGTGCAGGGCCTCGTTCTCGGTGACGACCCGGTGCAGCGCGCCGCGGAACAGGTCGGTGTCCAGGGGCCCGGCGATGTCGAGGTACTCGCCGATGCGGTACGTCGGGATCACCCCCTCCGTCCGCTGTTCGGCGAGCCACAGTTCGCGCTGAGCCGCCGTCAGGGGCAGGGCGGCGTCATCGCGAGCAGACATGGGGGTACCTCCAGATGTGCCGTGGGGGAAGCTGTGGCCGCCGGGGACGCGGCGAGGCGGGGCGGGTCTGCGGGAGGGGGCGGGGGGTGGGGCAGGGGACGCCCCGCGCCTCCTACGCCGCCCTCTGTCCCGCCTGCAGATGCCAGAGGGAGGCGTAGAGGCCGTCCCGGGCGAGGAGTTCGGTGTGGGTGCCCTGTTCGGCGACCAGGCCGCCCCGGTCGAGGACGTGGATCCAGTCCGCGTCGCGGATGGTCGACAGCCGGTGGGCGATGATGATCAGGGTGCGGTTCTCGGCGAAGGCGCGCAGGGTGCGCTGGATGGCGGCCTCGGTCTCGTTGTCCACGGCGGAGGTGGCCTCGTCGAGGACGACGACGGGCGGGTCCTTGAGGATGGCGCGGGCGACGGCGAGGCGTTGTTTCTGGCCGCCGGACAGGGCCGCGCCGCGTTCCCCGATGAGGGTGTCGTAGCCGTCGGGCAGGGCCTCGATGAAGGAGTGGGCCTCGGCCATGCGGGCGGCGCGCTCCAGCTGGGCGTCGGTGGCGTCGAAGCTGCCGTAGCGGATGTTGTCGGCGATGGTGCCGTCGAAGAGGAACGGGTCCTGGGCGACGAAGCCGACGGCGCCGCGCAGTCCGTTCCGGGACAGGTCGCGTACGTCGCGGCCGTCGAGGAGGACCCGGCCGGAGTCGGTGTCCTGGAAGCGCATGAGGAGTTTGGCGATGGTGGTCTTGCCGGAGCCGGTGGGGCCGACGATGCCGGTGACCCGGCCCGGCGCGATCCGCAGGGAGAGGTCCGTCAGGACGGGCGGGCGGCCGGGGTAGGCGAAGGTGACGCGGTCGAGGGTGACGGCGCCCTTGACGTCGGCCCGGTCGACGGGATGGTCGGGTCCGGCGGGTTCGGTGGGCAGGGTGTGCAGGTGGCGTACGCGGTCGTGGGCGGCGAGGGTGCGCTGGTACTGGTCGACGATGCCGCCGAGCCGGGTGAGCCGGAGGAGGACCTGCTGGGGCAGTCCGATGAGGGGGCTGAACACCTCGAAGGGGAGGGTGCCGTTGAGGACGGAGCGGCCGCCGAGGAGGAGGGTGCCGGTCATGGAGGCGGTGGTGACGGCGCGGACGGTCTCGGCGTGACGGACGGTGGAACGGTCGGTGCGGTGGTTGCTCTCACGGCACACCTCGCCGAGGGCGTGGACGCGCTGTGCCTCGTACTCCTCGGTGCAGAAGCTCTTGACGGTGGCGCCGGCCTCCAGGCTGTTGACCAACTGGCTGTGGAGGGTGGCCTTGTGTTCGCTGGAGACGGCGTAGTCGGCGGCGACGCGGTCGTGGTAGTGGAAGGACAGCCAGGCCACGACCGGCATCGGCAGGAAGGCGATCCAGGCGATCTGGGGTGCGAGGAGGAGGAAGGCCGGCACCAGGACGAGGAAACTCGTGGCGAGTTGGACGACATCGTTGGCGGACGTGGCGAAGAACGCGCCGAGCTGGGCGACGTCCTCGGTGAGGACGCCCGCGACCCGGGTGGTGCGTTCGCCTTCCAGGTGGCGCAGTTCGAGTCGCTGCACCTGGGTGTAGGTGGCGCCCCGCCAGTCCTGCTGCACGTCCTGGCCGAGCCTGCGCCATTCGACGCCCGCGGCGTAGGACAGGGCTGCCACGGCGGCGCAGGCGACGGCGGCTGCCCCGGCGAGGAACCACAACTGGGACGAGGCGGTGGTCAGTCCGAGGGCGAGCAGGGGCGCTGCCTGGCCCTTGATGAGGACGAGCGCGATCCAGCCGAGGAACAGTCCGAGGGCGACCTCGGTGAGCTGGCACAGGGTGGACAGGCCGGAGGCGAGGCAGAGCCGGGGCCGGTGCGGTCCGACGAGGTCGAGCAGGGAGCGCAGGGAGGAGGCGGGGCGGGGCGGTGACGTCTCGTCGGCGGGTGGGGCGGCGCCGCCGGCCGCGGTGGTCACGGCCCGGCGTACGACGAGGACGGTGGCGGTGACGACGGCGCCGAGGACGGCGAGGGGTCTGCGCAGCAGTTTGCCGGGGCCGAGGGCGAGTGCGGCGACGGTGGCGCCGCCGGCGAGTGCGAGGGTCCGGCCCGGGGAGTGCGCCTCTCGGGTCCGGCCCGGGGAGTGCGTGCCCTGGTTCCCGGTGGGCTGTCCGGCCGATTCCGCCGCCCGTGTCCCCGTTTCGGATTTCCCGGTGGACCTGGGGCGGGCGCAGCGGAGAACGGCCGTCAGTGAATTCCTGAGGATTCCGCCGATCTCGGCGGTGCCGAGTGCGGGGTCGTGGAGGACGAGCACGCCTCCGGTGACTTCGCTGACGCGTGCCGTTTTGATGCCGGGAGTTTTCTCCAGCACCGCGGCGAATACGCTCGCGAGATGTCTTTTCCCCACCATTTCGGGAATCTTCCAGCGCTGCCGCCCGGGAACTGCGGAGCACATTGTCACCAGCATGGTCATTGTCAGGGGATCCCCGAGGTCTTTCCGTGGAGCGGGTGGGGCGTGGGTGTTCAGTGCGCCTTGCCGGAGGCGGCCGCGGGCGGGCGCTTGGCCGGGGCCTTGTGGTGGCCGTCGGCCGAGGAGGTCTTCGCGGGTGCGGCGGCCGGTTCCGCTTCGCGACCGCCGTCGCCGCTCGCCATCTGGGCGGCGACGACTTCGGCGGTGACCTCGGCGGCGAGGTCCTGAAGTCCCTCGCTCGCCTCGTGGGCGGCGCGCTTGACTTCGAGGACGAGTCCGACGGAGGTCTTCACCAGGCCGCGCATCAGGGGTTTGACGACCCTTTTGGCGAGGGGCGCGGCGATGAGACCGATCAGGAACGGGGGAACTACAGGCGGCATGACGCACACCCCTTCTTTTATTTCCTTTTAAATTGTTCGCGGTTCATTTGTTCCAGAGTGGGCCGCCGGGGCCATTCCCTCCGACCTGCGCGAACGGCCTCAGGCTATCGGAGCCGGTACGCCAGGAACCAAGCCGAGACCGGGCCTGTCACCCGTAAGAGTAAGGGCGCGGCAAAAAACCGACGAGTTCCGGCCAGCAGGACGGAAACCCCCAGGTCCGACCAGTGACGGCGACCGCCGGAAACAGGCGGCCACACCCCCACCCTTCCCCATGAATTTCACAGAGCGTGCAGCATACAAGTGGCCGGGAAAAGAACCCCTTCGAACGGCCGCACTCCACCCGGACACGTCGGAAGCATTGACGCAGACATGAACGCGCCCTATCTTCTGGCCGAAGTTACGAACTATGTTCGAAATTACGGACAAGGGACGGTCCTGTATGCCTCGGATATTTCGTCGGCACCCCGGCTTGCCCGCACGGCGCCGCAGACCCCTGCTCGTCTGCGTGCTGGCGCTGCTGGTGGCCATGGTCGCGGCGACCCAGCCGGTGTCCGCGGCGGACGGCCGCCCGTACACCAACCCGCTGAAGTCGTTCAAGGGCGCCGACCCCTGGCTGGAGTACTACGACGGCAACTACTACCTGATCACCACGACGTTCACCGGCATCCTCGGCATCCGCAAGTCGCCGACGCTGGCCGGTCTGGCCACCGCGCCCAACGTGCAGGTGTGGTCGGACACCACGTCCACCCGCAACACCAACATCTGGGCGCCGGAGCTCCACCAGTTCAACGGCCACTGGTACCTGTACTACTCGGCCGGGCAGAGCGGGGTCTCCTGCTGCGACTCCCAGCGCACCCATGTGCTGGAGAGCGCCGGCACCGACCCGCTGGGCCCGTACACCTACAAGGGTTCGCTCACCGGCTCCAACCTCACACCGGGCGGCTGGCTGATCGACGCGACGGTGCTCCAGGCGAACAACAACCTGTACCTGGTCGGCAGCGGTTTCATCAACGGCAGCAAGCAGAGCCTGGTCATCGCGCCGATGAGCAATCCGTACACGCTCTCCAGCAACACCTTCACGATCATCTCCAGCCCCACACTGAGCTGGGAGACCTCGGGCGCGGCGGTCAACGAGGGCCCGGAACCGCTGTATCACGACGGGCGTACGTTCCTGACCTTCTCGGCGAGCTACTGCACCACGGCCGACTACAAGCTGGGGCTGCTGGAACTGACCGGCTCCGACCCGCTCAGCGCGTCGTCGTGGACGAAGACGCAGTCGCCGGTCTTCCAGCGCAGTGACGCGAACGGGGTCTACGGGCCCGGCCACAACGGCTTCTTCAGCTCGCCGGACGGCACCGAGAACTGGATCGTCTACCACGCCAACGACTCCACCAGCGGCGGCTGCGGCAACGGGCGTACGACGCGGGCGCAGAAGTTCACCTGGAACGCCGACGGCACCCCGAACTTCGGCACACCGGTCGCCCTCGGCACCTCGCTTCCCGGCCCGTCCGGCGAGACGGCGACGACCCCGACGTCGTACACCCTCGTCAACCGCAACAGCGGCAAGTGCCTGGACGTCGACGGCGGCAACACAGCCGACGGCACGAACATCTTCCAGTGGACCTGCAACGGCGGGGCCAACCAGAAATGGAAGATCGAGGACCTCGGCGACGACACCAACAGGCTGGTCAACGTGGCCACCGGCAAGGTCGCCGACATCGCGGACTGCGCGAGCACCGACGGCACGGACATCCGGCAGTGGTCGTGGCTGAACAACAAGTGCCAGCGGTTCCGGCTGGTGTTCACCGCCACCGGTGACTACGTCCGGATCGTCAACGAGTCCACCGGCAAGGTCGCCGACGTCGCGAACTGCGGTACCGCGAACGGCACGGACGTACGGCAGTGGACCTGGCTGAACAACAACTGCCAGCAGTGGCGCCTCGTGCCCACCACCTGATCCCCGCACCCCCTCTCCTGTCCCCCTTCCCCTGGAGAACTCCCTTGAGACGCAACGCCGTACGGCTGCTCATGGCCGTCCTCGTCGCCCTCGCGGCCGTCCTCACCGGCGTGGGCTCCCCCGCCCAGGCCGCCGTGCCAGACTCCCCCGCCGTGACGTACACCAACCCGATCGCCGAGAAGCGGGCCGACCCGCACATCTTCAAACACACCGACGGCTACTACTACTTCACCGCCACCGTCCCGGAGTACGACCGCATCGTGCTGCGCCGGGCGACGACCATCCAGGGCCTCGCCACCGCCACGGAGGTCACCATCTGGACCAAGCACTCCAGCGGTGTCATGGGCGCGCACATCTGGGCGCCGGAGATCCACTTCATCGACGGCAAGTGGTACGTGTACTTCGCGGCCGGGTCGACCTCCGACGTGTGGGCGATCCGGATGTACGTCCTCGAGGGCACCGGCTCCAACCCGCTGACCGCGACCTGGACCGAGAAGGGCCAGATCAAGACCACCTGGGAGAGCTTCTCCCTGGACGCCACCACCTTCGTCGTGAACGGTGTCCGCTATCTCGCCTGGGCGCAGCGCAACCCGTCCGAGGCCAACAACACCAGCCTGTTCATCGCGAAGATGTCCAACCCCTGGACGGTGTCGGGGACTCCGACGGAGATCTCGCAGCCGACGCTGTCCTGGGAGACCGTGGGCTACAAGGTCAACGAGGGGCCGGCGCTCATCCAGCACGGTGACAAGGTGTTCCTGACCTACTCGGCGAGCGCCACGGACGCCAACTACTGCCTGGGCATGCTGACCGCGTCCGCGACGGCCGACCTGACGAACGCGGCGTCCTGGACGAAGGGTTCGTCGCCGGTGTTCGCGTCGAGCGCGGCGACCTCGCAGTACGGGCCGGGCCACAACTCCTTCACCGTCTCCGAGGACGGCAAGTCGGACATCCTCGTCTACCACGACCGCAGCTACAAGGACATCACCGGCGACCCGCTGAACGACCCCAACCGGCGGACCCGGGTGCAGAAGGTGTACTGGAAGGCCGACGGCACGCCGGACTTCGGGATCCCGGTGGCCGACGGGGTCACCCCGCAGCGGTTCTCCTCGTACAACTTCCCCACCCGGTTCATCCGGCACTGGGAGTACCGGGCCAAGATCGAGGCGAACGTCAGCCCGCTCGCGGACTCGCAGTTCCGGGTCGTGACGGGGCTGGCCGGCACCGGCACGGTGTCGCTGGAGTCGACCAACTTCCCCGGCTACTACCTGCGGCACAAGAACTTCGAGGTGTGGGTGGAGAAGAACGACGGCACGTCGACGTTCGCCTCCGACGCCAGCTTCTACCAGCGGTCCGGGCTCGCCGACTCGGCGGGGATCTCGTACGAGTCCTACAACTACGCGGGCCGCTATATCCGGCACTACAACTACCTGCTGTACGTGCAGACCCCGAGCACCACGACGGACAAGGGGGACGCCACCTTCTACGCCCAGTGAGGAGCCCGGCGGCAGACCACCGTGCGGTCTGCCGCCGGCTCACCAGGTCAGGTGCAGTTCCTGCGGGGAGCGGTGGATCATCGTCGGGCGCATGACGACGGGGCGGTCCTTGGCCAACCGCAGGCCCGGCAGACGGCGCGTCAACTCCGAAAGGGTCAGGCGGAGTTGTTCGCGGGCCAGCTGGGCGCCGGGGCAGGCGTGCGGGCCGTGGCCGAAGGCGAGGTGGCGGCCGGGCGGGCGGGTGATGTCGAACTCGTCCGGCCGGGGATGCCGCGCCCCGTCCCGGCCCGCCGCGCCGAAGGCGACGAACAGGGAGGCCCCGGCGGGGAGTTCGGTGTTGGAAAGGTTGAGCGGCCGGGTGGTGACCCGGCGGAAGCCCTGGAGCGCGGTGTCGTAGCGGGCGGCCTCCTCGACGGCGGCCGGTATCTGCTCCGGCTCCGCGCACAGCAGGTCCCACTGGGCCGGATGCCGCAGCAGATGCAGCACCGTGGTCCCGATCAGCGCGGTGGTGGTCAGGTGCCCGGCGATCACCAGGTTCTGGAGGTGGGAGACCACCTCGTGCCGTTCGTCCAGGGTGAGTTCGCCCGTCGGCCGGTCCGGGGAGGCGGCGACGGAGGCGACGATCTCCGAGCACAGGTCCTCGCGGGGGTCGGCGTGCCGTTCGCGGGCGTACCGGTCCAGGACGTGCTGTCCGGCGACCATGTCCTGGGCGGCGGCGATCTGTTCGTTCTCCGTCAGGGGCCGGAACAGCAACTCCTCCGCCCGGTGCCCGCCGTGCACGACGGCCGGCACGTCGGCCGGGTCGAGTCCGACGATCCGCCCGACCACCTCGCCGGGCAGCCGGCGCGCGTACGCCGCCATCAGCTCCACCCGCCCGTCCTCGGTGAACTCCTCGACCAGGGCGGCGGCGCGCTCCGCGGCGTACGGCAGGACGGCGGCGACCCGTGCGGGGGACAGTCCGCGCACGAGGGGCGCGCGCAGCCGCTGGTGCTCCTCGCCGTCCGTGCCGACGACCACCGGCCGACCGCCGAACCCGGTGGCCAGCACCGCGAACGCGGCCGGTGAGGGCATCACGTCGGGGCGCAGCGCCCCCACCGAGGAGAAGTCCTCGGGCCTGCGCAGCACTTCGCGTACGTCGTTGTCGCGGGCGACGAGCCAGGCGTCCAGTTCGGGGACGTGGAGCAATCCCTCGGCCGCACGTGCCCGTCCGTAGAGCGGATAGGGGTCCCGTTGCACGTCGTCCAGTCTGCCGAGCCCTGTGCGGTCCACGTGACGCCTCCCGTGCCGGTGGTGGTGCGGGGTCGTGCGGGGGTCGTGCGGGTTCGGGCTCATGGTGCCGTACGGGCGTACGGCCCGACAGAGGAGCGCACGGGGCTGTCATGAACCTGTGAGTCACGGCGGAACGTTCCGGCGGGCCGTCCGGACTCCCTACGATCATCGCGTGGTCATCTTCCAGCTCGAACGCACGGCGCCGCTCCCGCTCGAAGAGGCATGGCGCCGGCTCACCGAGTGGCGGCGGCACGGCGAGGTGGTCCCGCTCACCCGCGTCACCGTGGTCACTCCCGCACCGACCGGCGAGGGCACGGTGTTCGTGGCCCGCTCGGGCCTCGGCCCGCTGTCCTTCGACGACCGGATGGAGGTCGCCGTGTGGCATCCGCCGGCCGACGACGAGCCGGGCCGGTGCCGGCTCGTCAAACGCGGCCGGGTGGTGCGGGGCTGGGCCGAGATCGAGGTGTGGCCGGGCCCGGGCGGCCGGACCCGGGTCGTGTGGCGCGAGGAGCTCGGCGTGCGCTTCCTCCCGTCCCTTTTCGATCCCCTGCTGCGTACGACGGGCCGCTGGATGTTCGGGCGGGCGGTGAACCGGCTGCTGCGCGAGAGTTGAGGTTCCGCGGCGTTTTCAGGCCACCGAGCCGATCCGGGCCGTCGGGCGGGCGGGCAGGTCGTGGTGGATCGGGGTGTGGGCGCCGGTGAGGGAGACGCCGGTGCCGCCCCGGCGGGACGCGACGATCTCGGCGGCGATCGACAGGGCCGTCTCCTCGGGGGTACGGGCGCCCAGGTCGAGACCGACGGGTGACCGCAGCCGCGCCAGCTCCAGTTCCGTCACGCCGACTTCACGAAGGCGTTCATTGCGGTCGAGGTGGGTGCGGCGGGAGCCCATCGCGCCGACGTAGGCGACGGGCAGCCGCAGCGCCAGCCGGAGCAGGGGGACGTCGAACTTGGCGTCGTGGGTCAGCACGCACAGGACGGTCCTGGCGTCCACCTCCGTGCGCTCCAGGTACCGGTGCGGCCAGTCCACGACGATCTCGTCGGCCTCGGGGAAGCGGGCCCGGGTCGCGAAGACGGGACGGGCGTCGCACACCGTCACGTGAAAGTTCAGGAACTTGCCGACCCGCACCAGCGCCGAGGCGAAGTCGATCGCGCCGAACACGATCATGCGGGGCGGCGGGACCGAGGACTCGACCAGGACGGTCAGCGGGGCTCCGCAGCGGGAGCCCTGTGCGCCGATCTCCAGGGTGCCGGTGCGGCCGGCGTCGAGGAGGGCGCCGGCCTCGGCCGCCACCGTGCGGTCCAGTTCGGGACGGTCGCCGAAGCCGCCGTCGTAGGACCCGTCGGGGCGCACCAGGAGCCCGCGGCCGACGAGGTCCGCCGGGCCGGTGACGATCCGGGCCAGCGCCGCCGCACCGCCGGTCGCGGCGGTCGCGAGCGCGGCCTCGGCCACCGCGCGGACCGGGTCCCCGGCCCGCACCGGTGTGACGAGGATGTCGATGACGCCACCGCAGGTGAGGCCCACGGCGAAGGCGTCGTCGTCGCTGTAGCCGAACCGTTCGAGGACCGGCTCGCCGTCGGCCAGCGCCTCGCGGCACAGTTCGTACACCGCGCCCTCCACACAGCCGCCGGAGACCGAGCCGATCGCCGTGCCGTCGGCGTCCACCGCGAGGGCGGCGCCCGGCCGGCGGGGCGCGCTGCCGCCGACGGCCACCACGGTGGCGACGGCGAAGTCACGCCCCTGCTCGACCCACCGGTTCAGCTCCTCGGCGATGTCCAGCATGTCCTGTCTCCTTGACGGTCGGGGTGGGGAGGGCCTCGGCGGGAGCCGGCCCGTGGACGCCGAGCCGGCTCTCAAGGGGATGGAGGGAGAAATGGACCGGAGGGTTTCGTGGTCACGCGGTGCCGGTGAGGTGTTCCGGGCGTACCGGCGTCCTGTTGAGCTCCAGGCCCGTCGCGTCGCGGATGGCCGCGAGGACCGCCGGGGTGGAGGACAGGGTGGGCGCCTCGCCGATGCCGCGCAGGCCGTACGGGGCGTGGTCGTCGGCGAGTTCGAGCACGTCGACGGGGATGGTCGGGGTGTCGAGGATGGTGGGGATGAGGTAGTCCGTGAAGGAGGGGTTCTTCACCTTGGCCGTCCTCGGGTCGACGATGATCTCCTCCATGACGGCGACGCCCAGACCCTGGGTGGTGCCGCCCTGGATCTGGCCGAGCACGGACAGCGGGTTGAGCGCCTTGCCGACGTCCTGCGCGCAGGCCAGCTCGATCACCTTGACCAGGCCCAGCTCGGTGTCGACCTCGACGACCGCCCGGTGCGCGGCGAAGCTGTACTGGACATGGCCGTTGCCCTGCCCGGTGCGCAGGTCGAAGGGCTCGGTCGGCCGGTGCCGCCACTCCTCCTCGACCTCGACGGCCTGATCGCCGAGGACGTCCACCAGGTCGGCGAGGACCTCGCCGCCGTCGGTGACGACCTTGCCGCCCTCCAGGAGCAGTTCGGCGGTGGCCCAGGCCGGGTGGTGGGTGCCGTACTTGCGGCGCCCGATGTCCAGGACCCGCTCGCGGACCAGTTCGCAGGCGTTCTTCACGGCGCCGCCGGTGACGTACGTCTGCCGTGAGGCCGAGGTCGAACCGGCGCTGCCCACCTCCGTGTTGGCCGGGTGGATGGTGACCCGGGCGACGCCGAGTTCGGTGCGGGCGATCTGGGCGTGGACGGTGACCCCGCCCTGGCCGACCTCCGCCATCGCCGTGTGCACGGTGACGACCGGCTCGCCGGCCACGGCCTCCAGGCGGACGCGCGCGGTGGAGTAGTCGTCGAAGCCCTCGGAGAAGCCGACGTTCTTGATGCCGACGGCGTAGCCGACGCCGCGGACGACGCCCTCGCCGTGGGTGGTGTTGGACAGGCCGCCGGGCAGCTGCCGTACGTCCGCGCCCTCGCTGGACTCCCACTGGCGCTCCGGCGGCATCGGCATCGCCTTGACGCGGCGCAGGAGTTCGGCGACCGGCGCCGGGGAGTCGACCGGCTGGCCGGTCGGCAGGAGCGTGCCCTGCTCCATGGCGTTGAGCCGCCGGAACTCCACCGGGTCCATGCCGAGTTCCTTCGCCACCTTGTCCATCTGCGCCTCGTAGGCGAAGCACGCCTGGACCGCGCCGAAGCCGCGCATCGCGCCGCAGGGCGGGTTGTTGGTGTAGAGGGCGATCGCCTCGATGTCGACGTCGTCGACGACGTACGGTCCGATGCCGAGGGAGGAGGCGTTGCCGACGACGGCGGGGCTGGCGGAGGCGTACGCGCCGCCGTCCAGGACGATCCGGCATCTGACGTGGGTGAGCTTGCCGTCGCGGGTCGCGCCGTGCTCGTAGGACAGCTTGGCGGGGTGGCGGTGCACGTGCCCGAAGAACGACTCGAAACGGTTGTAGACGATCTTGACGGGTTTGCCGGTGCGCAGGGCCAGCAGACAGGCGTGGATCTGCATCGACAGGTCCTCGCGCCCGCCGAAGGCGCCGCCGACGCCGGACAGCGTCATCCGCACCTTCTCCGGCGGGAGGCCGAGGACGGGGGCGATCTGGCGCAGGTCGGAGTGGAGCCACTGGGTGGCGATGTAGAGGTGGACGCCGCCGTCCTCCTCGGGGACGGCCAGGCCGGACTCGGGGCCGAGGAAGGCCTGGTCCTGCATGCCGAAGGTGTACTCGCCCCGCACGATCACATCGGCCCGCGCGGCGGCGGCCGCCGCGTCGCCGCGCACGATGGGCTGGCGGTGGAGGATGTTGGGGTGCGGGACATGGCCCCTGTGGAGATCGGTGCGGTGCTCGTGGACGAGGACCGCGTCGGGAGCGATCGCGGAGGCCTCGTCGGTGATGACCGGCAGTTCGCGGTACTCGACCTTGATCTTCGCGGCGGCGCGGCGGGCGGTCTCCGGGTGGTCGGCGGCGACGATCGCGACGGGCTCGCCGTGGTGGCGTACCTTGCCGTGGGCCAGGACGGGGGTGTCCTGGATCTCCAGGCCGTAGTGCCTCACGTCGGTGGGCAGGTCGTCGTACGTCATGACGGCGTACACGCCGGGGGTGGCGAGGGCCTCGCTCGTGTCGAGGGAGACGATCTCGGCGTGGGCGACCGTGGAGCGCAGGATCTGGCCCCAGAGCATGTCCTCGTGCCACATGTCGGACGAGTACGCGAACTCGCCGGTGACCTTGAGGGTGCCGTCCGGGCGGAGGGTGGACTCACCGATGCCGCCCCTGGTGTGCGAGCCCTGGGTGATCTTCGTGGGTACGCCGTTGGTCGGCATGGGGCTCAGACCGCCTCTGACTGCCGGGCGGCCGCGAGGCGGACCGCGTCCATGATCTTCTCGTAGCCGGTGCAGCGGCACAGGTTGCCCGAGAGGGCCTCGCGGATGTCCGCGTCGCTCGGGTCGGGGTTGCGCTCCAGCATCTCGTCGGCGGCGACGAGCAGCCCCGGCGTGCAGAAGCCGCACTGGACGGCGCCGGCGTCGATGAACGCCTGCTGGATCGGGGCGAGATCCGGGGTTTCGCCCGGGTCGCCGGACGATCGCTGCCGGGCGTACTCCGCGAGGCCCTCGACGGTGACGACCTCGCGGCCCTCGGCCTGGCCGGCCGCGACCAGGCAGGCGCAGACCGGCACGCCGTCCAGGCGGACCGTGCAGGAACCGCATTCGCCCTGTTCGCAGGCGTTCTTGGAGCCGGGCAGGCCGAGGCGCTCGCGCAGGACGTAGAGCAGGCTCTCGCCCTCCCAGACGTCGTCGGCCTCCTGGGGGCGTCCGTTGACGGTGAGGTTGACGCGCATCACGCGGCTCCTTCCGAGGTGCGGCGGGTGCCGCGGTACGACTCCCAGGTCCAGGTCAGGGTGCGGCGGGCCATGACGCCGACCGCGTGCCGGCGGTAGCTCGCGGTGCCGCGGACGTCGTCGATCGGGTTGCAGGCGGCGGCGCAGAGGGTGGCGAACTCCTTGGCGACCGACGGGGTGATGATCTTCCCGTTGTCCCAGAAGCCGCCCTCTTCGAGCGCCGCGTCGAGGAACTCCTCGGCCGTCCTGGCCCGGACGGGGGTGGGGGCGGCGGAGCCGATGCCGGTGCGGACCGTGCGGGTCTCGGGGTGCAGGGCGAGGCCGAAGGCGCAGACGGCGATGACCATGGCGTTGCGGGTGCCGACCTTGGAGAACTGCTGGGGGCCGTCGGCCTTCCGGATGTGGACGGCGCGGATCAGCTCGTCCGGGGCGAGCGCGTTGCGCTTGACGCCGGTGTAGAAGTCGTCGATGGGGATACGGCGGCTGCCGCGCACCGACTCGGCCTCGACCTCGGCGCCGGCCGCCAGCAGGGCGGGGTGGGCGTCCCCGGCGGGCGAGGCGGTGCCGAGGTTGCCGCCGACGCCGCCGCGGTTGCGGATCTGCGGGGAGGCCACGGTGTGCGAGGCGAGGGCCAGGCCCGGCAGCTCGGACCGCAGATTCTCCATGATCTTCGTATAGGGCACGGAGGCGCCCAGCCGCACGGTGTCCGCGCCGGCCTCCCACTCGTAGAGGTCGGCGACGCGGGTGAGGTCGAGGAGGTACTCGGGCCGCCGGTGGTCGAAGTTGATCTCGACCATCACATCGGTGCCCCCGGCGATCGGCACCGCGCTGGGGTGCTCCGCCTTCGCGGCGAGCGCCTCCTCCCAGCTGGCGGGGCGAAGGAAGTCCATGACCGGCTCTCTTCTTCGTCTCGTGGGTCGTACGGATCGAGCCAGATCGGGTGCGGCGGGCCCGGCTCGTTCATGTGCTGTTCACGCGCAGTGGACTCAGTACACAGGGCCGTACTCCGACCGTGTCAGTCACGGAAACCATGAAGGAGTTGGCTGGTCGCGACAGGCATCTTGTAGATTCATATGAACGGAGGCCATCGGAAACCTCTTCGTATCCCCCGGGTCTTCCCCTGGAAACACCACGGGCCCCCGCCCCACGGATCCCTCCACTTTTCATCGTAGTTTTCGAGACAGTCTTCGAGACAAGGAACGGCGGCGACGAGATGCGGCTGCGCGCACTTCTGGACACCGATGCGCTGGGGCTGCGGCTGCTCGGCGGCGGGGACGAGCTCGACCGCGCGGTGCGCGGGGTGATGACCACCGACCTGCGGGATCCGAGCCGTTATCTGTCCGGCGGTGAGCTGGTGCTGACGGGCCTGGCCTGGCGCCGGGGGCCCGCGGACTCCGAGCCGTTCGTACGGATCCTGGTGCAGTCCGGGGTGGCGGCGCTGGCGGCGGGAACGGCCGAGCTGGGGTACGTACCGGACGATCTGGTCGTGGCCTGCGCGCGGCACCGGCTGCCGCTGTTCGCGGTGCACGAGTCGGTGGCCTTCGCGACGATCACCGAGCATGTCGTACGGCAGGTCAGCGGTGAGCGGGCCGGGGACCTCGCGGCGGTGGTGGACCGGCACCGGCGGATGATGACCTCGGGGCCGGCGGGTGGCGGCCCGGACGTGGTCCTGGATCTGCTCGGCTCCGACCTGGACCTGCGGGCCTGGGTGCTGTCCTCCACCGGGCGGCTGATCGCGGGCCCGAAGACGGCGGGCCCGGCGCTGTCGGCCGACGTGTGCGTGCGGCTGGCCGGAGAGCAGCTGACGGCCGTCCGCGGCGGCCGGCGCGGGCCGTACCGGACGCTGGTGGGCACCACGACGTACTCGCTGTTCCCGGTCCGCAGCGCCGGCCGGGCGCCGCAGGGCCCGCGGGACGTGCGCGAGAGCGTGCTGTCGGACTGGCTGCTGGCCGTCGAGGCGGACGCCGGGGACTGGCAGGAGGAGCGGCTGGACCTGCTGTACGGCGTCACCCAGCTGATCGCGGTCGAGCGCGACCGGCGGGACGCGGCGCGCACGGTGCGCAGGCGGCTCGCGCAGGAGGTGCTGGAGCTGGTGCAGACCGGCGCGGCCCCGGCGGAGATCGCGGCGCGGCTGCGGGTGGCGGCGCCGGTGCTGCTGCCGGGTCTCGGGGCCGCCCCGCACTGGCAGGTGGTCGTGGCGCGGGTCGAGTGGGACCGGCCCGAGGGCGGCGGCCCGGAGGCGGGGCCGGTCACCCAGTCGCTGCTGGAGGAGATCCTGGTGGACCCGCTGGCGACCGGAACCGAGCCGTCCGACCGGATCGCCGTCGCCCACACGGGTGAGGAGGCCGTCGCCCTGGTGCCGCTGCCTGCGGTCTCCAGCGAGCACGACGGCTCCGAGGCGGGCATCCTCGCCGACGAGCTGCTGGCGGCCGTACGGGAGCCGCTGTCGGCGGGGCTGGACGGCGACGGGCGGCTCACGCTCGGGGTGAGCGCGGCGGTGCACTCGGCGGAGGGGCTGCGCGGGGCGCTGGAGGAGGCGCGGCACGCACGGCGGGTGGCGGCGGCGAGGCCCGGCCGGGTCTGCGCGGCCGGGCACCAGGAACTCGCCTCGCACGTGCTGCTGCTGCCGTTCGTCCCGGACGACGTGCGCCGGGCGTTCACGGCCCGGCTGCTGGACCCGCTGCGCGAGTACGACCAGCGCCACCGCGCCGAGCTGATCCCGACGCTGGAGGCCTTCCTGGACTGCGACGGCTCCTGGACGCGCTGTGCGTCCCGGCTGCATCTGCATGTCAACACCCTGCGCTACCGGGTCGGCCGGATCGAGCAGTTGACGAGCCGTGACCTGTCGCGTCTGGAGGACAAGCTGGACTTCTTCCTGGCGCTGCGCATGAGCTGAACCGCGGGAGGTTCGGCGGTGCCCGCGACACCGTCGCCGACACCTCGGCCCTGGCCGCCTTCGTGGGCGGGCAACACCCGCCTCGCGCGGCCCGCCGGCCGCCCTCCGCGCCCACCTCTCCGTACGGCGTCCGGTCACGACGCCACGGGAGCCGGACACCCGACCGGGTGATTCCGCGCTGAACGCCGACGCGCCGTCGACTGTCGTGACCGTACGTGCGGAGGGCAACTCAGGGGCGGACAGGGCCATCGGCTCATTCGGGCTCTCCCCACGACTTTGTGAAATCCTTCACCCGCCCCCTTGGCCCGGTGCCGCGATTCGTGCTGAGATGCCGCCACCACTCACTCATGGCTCGACGGCGCGCTCGGGGAGGGCAACGTGGCGTACTCCGCCATGTCTGGTACCGGAACGACCGCAGATGACGATCCTCTCCAGACCGCGGTGTGGCGGCTGCGCTCGCGGGCCTGCTGGGTCGACGCCGCGGCCCTGCTGCCGACGGACACCGCGCAGGGCGCGATCCAGCGGGCCGCGCTGCTCGTCGAACGGTGTCTGTACACCGAACAGGGCTGGCAGGACGCCGAGGACGCGCTGCGTACCGCGGAGGCGCTGGCGCACAGCGACGAGGAGCGGGGCGCGGCCGCCTGCGAACGGGGGTATCTCGCCTACTCCGCCACCCTGCACACCGTGCGCGACCGGGTGGACGAGGCGCGGGCCGCGCTGGGCCGGGCCGCCGCGCTGATCCCGCCGGACGCGGCGGGGCGGGCGCTGCTGGACTTCCGGCGCGGGCTCATCGCGGAGAACATCGCGCGCTCGCCGCAGGCCGCGCGGGCCGCGTACCGGCGCGCCCACACGGCCGCGGCCGCCCACTCCGACGAGCTGTTGCTGTCGTTCACCTGGCGGCATCTGGCCGGGCTGGCCCTGCGGGACGGGGAGTTGACGGAGGCGCGGCACGGCTTCGCCGAATCCCTGCGGATCAGGGAGGAGTTGGGCTACCTGGTGGGGACCGCGCCGGCGCTCGTCTCCCTCGCGGACACCGAGACCGAACCGGAGGCCGCGCGGCTCAGGGAGGAGGCGCGTCGGCTGTTCCGGCTGCTGGGCGGCGTACCGACCTGGCTGGCGGGGCAGTTGGCGCCGCCACCGGCGGCCACGGCGTAGCCGCGGGGGCGCGGGGCTGTACCCATGTGCGGCTCCGCGCGGGGAGCGAGTGGCCACGACGGACCCGCAGTCGCCCACAACCCCGGGGGCGCCCGCTCAGGCCGCGCCCGCGAAGTGCTTGCGCACCAGCGCCTGGACGGCCTCCGGCTCACCGGCGCACAGGGCGTCCAGGAGGGCGACGTGTTCCGCGGCGTCGGCCAGGAGGTCGGCGCGGCCGCGGGAGGCGGGGCCGCCGACCAGGGGCCACTGGGCGCGGCGGTGAAGGTCCTCGGCGATGGCGACCAGCTGCTCGTTGCCGGCGAGGGCGAGCAGGGCCCGGTGGAAGACGCGGTCCGCGTCGGCGTAGGTGGCCCGGCAGCCGGAGCCCGCCGCACGGACCGTGGCCTCGGCGAGGGGCCGCAGCTCCGCCCAGCGCTCGGCGGGCACGGTACGGGCCAGCCGCTGCATCACCGGCACCTCGATCAGCGCCCGCACCTCGGCCAGCTCGGCGAGCTCCCGCGCGCCCCGCTCGACGACCCGGAACCCCCGGTTGGGCACGACCTCGACGGCGCCCTCCATCGCGAGCTGCTGCATCGCCTCGCGGACCGGGGTCGCCGAGACCCCGAAGCGCTCGCCGAGGACCGGCGCCGAGTACAGCACGCCCGGCCTGAGCTCCCCGGAGACCAGCGCGGTGCGCAGCGCGTCCAGGATCTGCCCGCGTACGGAGGCCCGCTGGACGACGGGCCGGGGGTGCGCCGGGGGGCAGGCCGGGCGGGGGAAGCCGAGGGCGGGGGACGGTGTCTCGCTGTGCGTGTGCTCCCCGCGCGCGGCGCCCCGCGGCCCGCACCGCTCCCCGTCCAGTTCCCCGTCCAGCTGCTGGGAGGAGGCCGCCCGCTGCTGGGCCGGCACCCGGGCCCGGACCGGGTCGTCCTGCGGAATCCCCGTCCCGGCGGAGCCCTGCGCGCCCTGCTTCACGGGTCCTCCTGGCGGACGTGTCGGTACTTGGGGTCATTACGGCGGGTTGTTACTCGCCCGTCAAGCACCTTAGGCGTACTGGCCGTCAGTTCAAATCCCAAGGACAATGACTAAGGTTAGGCTTACCTTCGAAAAGCTCTGTTTTCTGCCCTCCCCCTCCCGGAACGGTGGTCCCCGGCATGCCCTCAGCCCCGTCGGTCACAGCGGAGTCCTACGCCCGCCTCACCGAGGTCTACCCGGGCCTGACCGTCACCGAGCTGGCACCCGGCGCGCCGGCACCCCGGGGCGGCGGCTGGGTCGCGGCGGCGGACCTCGCCGCGGGTGGCGCGGCCCTGGACACGTTCCTGGCCTGGGACGACGCCCAGGTCGTACGGGACTACGGGCAGCGGGCGCGCCCGGACGTGATCGCGAGCTTCGGACTGCACCGGTACGCCTGGCCGGCCTGCCTGCTGATCACCGTGCCCTGGTTCCTGCACCGCCGGGTGCCGCGCTACCCCGTGACGCACGTCTCGTACGACCGCACCGGCGACGGCATGCGGATGGCCGTACGCCCGCCGTCGACGTTCACCTGCCTGCCGGGCGACCCGGCGGCAGGGCTGCCCGGCGCGCGGGTGGTGGCGGACGAGGAGGCTCTGCGGGCCGAGGTGCGGGCGGCGGTGGCCGAGCACCACGAGCCGCTGCTCGCCGGGTTCGGGCCGCGGGCCCGGCGCCGGGGGCGCGCGCTGTGGGGCATGGTGACGGACGAGATCGTCGAGGGTCTGTGGTACGTCGCCCATCTGTTCGGCGACGGGGAGCAGGAGCGGGCGCGGCACGAGCTGGAGCTGCTGCTGCCGGGCGCGACGAAGCCGTACGTCGGCTCGGCCGCCTTCCGTGAACTGACCGGTCCGGACGGGGAGTCGCTTCCCACCCGGGACCGGGCGAGCTGCTGCATGTTCTACACGGTGCGCCCCGAGGACACCTGTGCCACCTGCCCCCGCACCTGCGACGCGGACCGGGTCGGCCGGCTCACCGCGGCCGCCAACGGCTGAGGCGCCCTCAAGCACCCCCGGTGGAACGGCCGGTACGGGCTTGACGTAAGATCACCCGGACGAGACTCCCCTTTGGTTACAGCTGATTCACAATTTCCTCACCCGCCACGGGAACTTTCCGTGGAACCACCCGTACGGGTAGTCTTGTTCGAACTCAACTCCCGCCCCTCAAGCGGCAGTTCGAGCTAGAACGTCGCCCTGGGCATCCCCTTGCACCTCCTTGGCGGCCTCTTGCCCCGAAACCCCCTGAGGGACGGCGGGAGTGGGCCACTATGGCGGGCGTTACGCCCTATCCCAATGCAAGGGACCCCAGATGAGACTGACCGACATATCGCTGAACTGGCTGCTTCCGGGCGCCGTACTGCTCCTGGGCATGCTGGCGGCGGTGGCGGTGCTCGCGCGGAGCAAGCGGTCCGGGGAGCACGCCAAGACCGACGACTCGTGGGAGCGCAGCGAGGAGCGCCGCAGGCGCAAGGAGGCCATATACGGCACCGCCTCCTATGTCCTTCTGTTCTGCTGTGCGGCCGTCGCCGCCGCGCTCTCCTTCCACGGCCTCGTCGGCTTCGGCGAGCAGAACCTCGGGCTGTCCGGCGGCTGGGAGTACCTGGTGCCGTTCGGCCTGGACGGCGCGGCGATGTTCTGCTCCGTCCTCGCGGTGCGCGAGGCCTCCCACGGTGACGCGGCGCTCGGCTCCCGGATACTCGTGTGGACGTTCGCCGGCGCCGCGGCCTGGTTCAACTGGGTGCACGCGCCCAGGGGTCTGGACCACGCGGGCGCCCCGCACTTCTTCGCCGGCATGTCGCTCTCCGCGGCCGTGCTGTTCGACCGGGCCCTGAAGCAGACCCGCCGCGCCGCGCTGCGCGAGCAGGGCCTGGTGCCCCGTCCGCTGCCGCAGATCCGCGTGGTGCGCTGGCTGCGGGCCCCCCGCGAGACGTACAAGGCGTGGTCGCTCATGCTCCTCGAGAACGTGCGCAGCCTGGACGAGGCCGTCGAAGAGGTCCGCGACGAGAAGGTCCGCAAGGACGAGGCCAAGCTGCGCCGCCGCGAGGAGCACCGCCTGGAGCGGGCCCAGCTGAAGGCGATCAGCCGCGGTCACGGCCGCTGGCCCGGCCGCGGTGGCGGCGGTGGCGGCGGTGGCCGTCAGCTGGAGCCCGGTCAGGCGGCCGCCCTGGAGCCGGCCACGGCCGAGCGGGTCTCCGGGGAGTCCGCCCTGGGGAGCGCAGCGGAGCAGCTGCCCGTCCGCCAGCGGCCCTCCCTGCAGCCGGTCCGCCAGTCCTCCGACGCGTACTCCGTCGACCTCACGGCCGAGGACGACACCATGGCCCTGCCGCGCCTGGACTCCCTGGAGCGCAAGCTCAAGGACCTGGAGCAGCAGTTCGGCTGATCTTCCGTTCCGGATGATCTCCCGGTCCGGCCGACGGCCGCCCGGTGACACCACGGGAAGGGGGCGCGACCACGACGGTCGCGCCCCCTTCGGGCTTACGCCGCCCCGGCGGCCAGTTCGAACCAGACGACCTTCCCGGCGCCCTGCGCCCGGACCCCCCAGGAGTCCGCGAGGGACTGCACCAGGACCAGGCCCCGGCCGTGCGTGCCGTCGCCGGTGCTCGGCACGGTCGGCCGCGGGCGGCCCGGCACCGAGTCCCGCACCTCCACCCGCAGGCCGGCCGGTGACACGGTGGCCGTCAGCATCGCGTCGTCGTCGGTGTGCACCAGCGCGTTGGTGACGAGCTCGCTCGTCAGCAGTTCCGCCGTCTCCGAGCGGCCCGGCTTCCCCCAGCCCTCCAGCAGCTCGCGCAGCGCGCGGCGCGCCTCGGGCACCGCCCGCAGGTCCGCCCGTCCGAGTCTGCGACTGAGCCGCGCGTCTACGGTGTCGTCCCCCTCCGCGGTCTCCGTGTCCCGCTCTGCCGCCGAGGTGCCCGCGATCGCCGTCCGACCGCTGCCCCGTGCCTGCCTCACCATGACCCCCGCCCGCGTGCCGATGTCGGTTCCCCTCCTGCTCGAACACGTTCACGGGGATCCATGCCCGGTCGGCACGGCGCCAGTCATGTCGAATCGTCCACGCCCGGGTGTTCGGCCATGTTCGAGGGGGCGCACAAGCGGCCGGCCGGACCGCGCCCCCCGGTGCGCGGTCCGGCCGGATCACCGGGGGCGAGGCCGGTTTCCGTACCGTACGGACCCGGTTTCCGTACGATGCGGACGCGCCGCGACGGCACGGCCGTACCCCTGAAGGGCGTACGCCCGCGCGGCCCGCGAGCCGTCCCCCCACGGCCTCGCGTTCCGGCCCCGCCGAAGTTGGCCGGAATGCGTCGCCTCCACGCGGCGCGGATCAGCGACCTGCGCCTGTACCTGGTACCTCGAACTCGACTGGTCCTCCCAGGGCCGCACCGGCACGGTACGGGTACTACACGTCGGCACGCGAGTGGAAGTCATACCAGCCCTAATTAACCCAGGATGGACATTCCACCTAGGGTGTCGCCATGCGCACGCGATTCGCGGTCACCGTCCTCCGTCCACCCGGGTACCAGCACTGGGAGGTGTTCAGCGAGGTCGCCACGACGGTGCACTGCGCGTTGTCCCGTCTCGGCCACGACAGCGTGCTCACCCATGAGTCCCGGCTGGCCGGTCGCAGGCACATCGTCCTCGGCTGCAATCTGCTGCCGTCGTACAGGGCCGACCTCGCGGACGACGCGATTCTCTACAACCTCGAACAGGTCCACGGCGGATCGCCGTGGGTCACCGAGGATCTGCTGGGCCTGTTCCGGAAGCACACGGTCTGGGACTACAGCGCCCGCAATGTCGTCGAGCTCCGGCGCCTGGGCGTGGACGCCGTCCATCACGTCCCGATCGGTCACGTCCCGGAACTGGAGCGGATGCGGCCGGCGGCACGGGAGGACATCGACGTCCTGTTCGTCGGTTCCCTGAACGAGCGTCGCCTCGAGACGATCCGGCGACTCGACGCCGCCGGACTCGGCACGGTGGCCCGGTTCGGGCTGTACGGCGAACAACGTGACGCCCTGATCGCCAGGGCGAAGATCGTCCTCAACCTGCACTTCTACGAAGCCAAGGTCTTCGAGGTCGTGCGGGTGTCCTATCTGCTGGCCAACAACAGGTTCGTGGTGTCCGAGCGGGGCGGCAGCCCGCAGGAGGAGGCGCCGTTCGCCCCCGGAGTGGCCTTCGGTGACTACGCCGACCTCCCGGACCTGTGCCGGTACTACCTCGACCGGGACCACGAGCGCCGGGCTCGCGCCGAAGCGGGGCAGGCCATCATGCGCTCGCGTCGCGCCACGGACATCCTGCGTTCCGCGGTCGCCGCCCTGTAGCGCCGTCGGCGACGGCTGCCCTCGGCGACGCGCTCACGCCTCCCAGACGGCCGCCACCGTACGGTCGTCCGCGTACCCCTTGACCCGGACCTGGGTGTCGGCGAGGAACGCGGCGAGGCCGGGCGGGGCCTGGTCCGACCAGCGTTCCGTGAGGTGGGCGAAGAGCGCGGGCTCACCCCGCAGGGGGTCGGCGAGCCCGCTCGTGCACATCAGCAGGGTGTCACCCGGGCGGGCCACCGAGGCACGGAAGCGGAAGGGGTCGCGGGGCGGCTCGGGGGGCGGGTCGTAGGGGCTCGGCGGAGTGGGGATGCCGAGGTCCATGGTGAGCCGGTCGCCCTCGGGTGTCTCGGCGGGCAGCCCCCCGAACCCGACGACGGGCCCGCCCGCGATCTCGCCGGCCCTCGGCTCGAGGTCCTGCCACTCCCCGCCGCGCAGCCGGAACAGGCCCCCGCCGCCGACGCCGAAGAACACCCGGGTACGGCAGTCGGGGTCGGCGGGCAGCAGCAGACAGCGCAGGCTGGCCGCGTACTCGTCGGGTTCCAGGCCCTGTTCGGCGGCGCTGGCGCGGAGCCGGCCGAGGCTGCGGTCGGTGAGACGGTGCAGGCCGGACTTCAGGTCGCCGCGCCGGGCGGCCCTCATGTCCTGCGCGAGCCGGACATGGCTGCGGCCCACGGCCCGCCCGATCCACCGGCAGGCCTCGGCGGCGGCCCGGTGCGCGCCCGGCGTGGCCCGCGCACCGGTCGCCATCGCGACCAGCACCAGCGCGTGCTCACCGGTGCCGAAACGGGCGGTGAGCAGCGAGTCCCGGCGCGGCTCGCCCCGGTACCGCGCGGAGTCCCCGCGCACGGACGCGGCGCGCAGCGCACAGGTCCCGTACAGGGCCCCGTCCAGCACGGTGTCGGCGACGAGGTCGTCCAGCGCGTCCGGATCGGCGGTGGGCAGCGCGGTGGGCTCGGCGTCGTAGGTGGGCGGCCGGGACCCGACGTAGGCCTTCGGCTCGTCCGACAGAACGGGCAGGTCGAGGGCGGTGGGGGTCCGGGCGGGGTCCGGCGGGGCGGAGGTCAGGGGGGCGGCGGTGCCGCTGGTGGAGGTGGTGCCGCTCACCAAGGAGGCGGGGGTACCGGCGGACGGGGCGACCGGTGCCCGGTGGGTGAAGCCGGGGGGCAGCGCGGGTGCGGGGGCCGTGTCGGGGACGGTTCCGGGAGTGGCGTGAGGGCCGGCGTGAGGGCTGCTCTCAAGGCGCGGTGGCGGGACCGTGGTTCTCGGGGATGCCGGGGCGGTTGCCGTCGCCGCGTCGTCCGCCGGCCACCAGTCGGTCCGGGCGTCCGCCGCGGCGCGTTCCGCCTCCGTACGCTGCGAAGGGACCGCGTCCGCCGGGGCCTTGTCCGCCGGGCCCGTGTCCGCCGGGCCCGCGGTGCGCACCGCTCCCGCCGCCGACGCGAAGCGGTCGTCGAGGGAGTCCGCGGTGGGCGCTGGGCCCGTGTCCGCGGTGGAGTCGTCGTACAGCTGCCCCCACCAGTCGTCCTCGGGACCGGTGGGCCTTCCCCCCTGCTGGCTCATGCCCCCAATTGTCCACCGCACGGGCCGGATGAAAACGGGGCATCCGCAAAACGCACCACCGCCGAACATCCGTACGGGCGCGCCGGGACGCCGATCGCCGGGCGGTCCCACCCCCCACGGGAGAACCGCCCGGCGACCTTGGGAGTGACCCCGGCTCAGATCCCCTATGCGCCCCTGCGCTTCTTGAGCCCGGACCACGTTCTCGATGCCGAAGTGTGCACGGCGTACCTGGACCTGCGCTGTGGATGATCAATGTCTTCCCGCCGTGGCCACACCTTGGCAGAGTGACCTGCGGTACGGCGACGGTGCGCGGCGGCGGGTTTACGCCGTGACCGTTTCCCGCCACCCCTTGGATGCCGGAGGAGGGACCGCACCCGATGCTGGGAGCGATTGGGCTCGACGAGACGCACGAATCTGCGTACCGGGCGCTGGTGTCGGTGGGCGCCGCCGACGTACCCGATCTGGCACGCCGACTGGCCCTCGGCGAGTACGACACGGAGCGCGCCCTGCGCCGCCTGGAGCGGCACGGACTCGCGGCGCAGTCCTCGGGCCGACCCGGCCGCTGGGTCGCCGCGCCGCCCGGTGTCGCGCTGGGCGCGCTGCTCACCCAGCACCGGCACGAGCTGGAGCGGGCGGAGCTGGCGGCCGCGCTGCTCGCCGAGGAGTACCGTGCGGCCGCCGCCGAACCGTCCGTGCACGACCTGGTCGAGGTGGTGACGGGCGCGGCGGCCGTGTCCCAGCGTTTCCTGCAGCTCCAGCTGGGCGCGAGCGACGAGGTGTGCGCGCTGGTCACCGGCACCCCGGTGGCCGTGACCGGGGTCGACAACGACGCGGAGGAGCGGGCGGCCGAGCGCGGGGTGCGCTACCGCGTCGTCCTGGAGCGGGAGGTCCTCCACCAGCCGAACGGCATGACGGAGCTGACCGCCGCTCTCGGCCGCGACGAGCAGGTGCGGGTGGTGGAGCGGGTGCCGACCAAGCTGGTCGTGGCCGACCGCTCGCTCGCACTGGTCCCGCTCACCGGCCGCTCGGCGGAGCCCGCCGCTCTGGTGGTGCACGCCAGCGGGCTGCTGGCGCTGCTGTCCGGGCTGTTCGAGTCGGTGTGGCGGGACGCCCTGCCGCTCAGGCTCGGCGCGGACGGTGTGCTGGAGCAGCGCCCGGCCGGGCCCGACGCCACCGACCTGGAGATCCTCTCCCTGCTGCTGGCCGGGCTGACCGACGCGAGTGTGGCCAAGCAGCTCGACCTGGGCCTGCGGACCGTACAGCGCCGGGTGAAGGGGCTGATGGAGCTGACGGGGGTGTCGACCCGGCTGCAACTGGGCTGGGTCGCGCACGAACGCGGCTGGGTGACCCGGGACCGGTAACCCGTCACACGCGTACCCCACGCGTACCTCTTGACCTGCGGGTCACCCACGACTCCGGCACTCTGGGCAGATGGGAGCGTGGGAACTCCTGCTGGTCGGCCTGGTGATCCTGTTCGGCCTGTGCGGAGTGCTGGTGCCGGGGGTGCCGGGCTCCTGGCTGGTGTGGTCCGCGGTCCTGTGGTGGGCGCTGAAGGATCCGCAGCCGGTCGCCTGGTGGGTGCTCGTGGGTGCCACGGTCGCGCTGTTCCTGAGCCAGGTGGTGCGCTGGGCCCTGCCGCCCCGTCGGCTGCGGGAGAGCGGCGCGACGCCCCGGATGGCGGTGTACGCCGGGGCCGGCGCGTTGCTCGGCTTCTTCCTGCTGCCCGTACTGGGCGCGATCCCCGGCTTCATGGGAGGCGTCTACCTCTGCGAGCGCCTCCGCCTGGGCCGGCACGGCGAGGCCCGCGCGGCGTTGCGCAGGGCCATGCGCCACGGCGGCTCCAGCGTCCTGGCGGAGCTGTTCACCTGCCTGCTGATCACGGGGGCTTGGCTGGGGGCGGTGGTGTCGGGATGAACCTGTAGGGGTGAGCCTGTAGGGGTGGCCTGTAGGGGTGACCCGCCCGGTCATACGTCCCGACGGAACAGCGCCGTCCAGAGGAAGGATTCACCGAAGTACGGGGACTCGGGCCCCTGCTGCCGCATGCCCCGCAGCTCGATCTCCCTCAGGTCGCCGAAGATCCGGCGCAGGGACGCGGGGGTGTACGCGAGGCCACCCTCCAGGCGGGTGCGCCGGTAGAAGGCCTCGTCGGGGAGTTCCGAACCCATCCGCCCGGCGGCGAAGCAGGTGAGGGCGAGATGACCGCCGGGGGCCAGGGCGCGGTCGAGCAGGGCGAGATAGCTGATGCGGCGGTGCGGAGGCAGATGGTGGAAGCAGCCCGAGTCGTGGATCAGGTCGTAGGGCCCGTCGAGGGCCGCGGCGCCGGGGTCGAAGGCGTCGCCGCAGTGGAACCGGACCTCGGCTCCGGCCTCGCGGGCCCGTTCCCCGGCCCAGGCGACGGCCGTCGGGGAGAGGTCGACGGCGTCCACCTCGAAGCCCCGGGAGGCGAGGTACAGGGCGTTGCGGCCCGGCCCGCACCCCAGGTCGAGGGCGCGTCCCGGGACGATCAGCCCTCTGTCGACGTACGAGACGAGGTGCTCGTCGGGCTTCGCGACGAAGAACGGCACCGCCTTGGACCGGTCGGTGTAGAAGCCGTCCCACCAGTCGGCCCCGCCGGCCGTCCAGCGGTCGGCCTCGGGCGCGAACAGGCCGTCCAGAAGCCTCAGCACGTCGTCCACGGTACGTATGTGACGTTCCGTCAAGTCCCCTCCCCCAGGGCGTTCTTCCGGTGCGGTGAACATAACCGCGCGGGGCATGGATGACCAGCTCAGGGGGTGTGGGGGAAGGTCGTGCGCAGACGTGTGACGGACCCGCAGGTGCCGGGGCGGGCTCCCGGTCCGAGGAAGCGCCGGAAGATCCCCGGCACCCGGTGGACGGCCGTCACAGGCCCGTTCCGGGCGAAGCGGCCCCTTGTTTTTTCACGACCGCACGCCGATTTTTCACGACCGCACGCCCTCCGGTTTCACGGCCGCACACCCTCCAGCTCCAGCAGCCGGATCTTGCGCTCCAGCCCGCCCGCGTACCCCGTCAGGGAGCCGTCCGCGCCGACCACCCGGTGGCAGGGGCGCAGGATCAGCAGGGGGTTCGCGCCGACCGCCCCGCCGACGGCACGTACGGCCGCGCGGGAGGCGCCGATCCGGGCGGCGATCTCCCCGTATGTCGTGGTCGCCCCGTAGGGGACGGTGTCGAGGGCGGCCCAGACGCGCTCACGGAACTCCGTGCCCTCGGCGCGCAGCTCCAGCCGGAACTCCTTCAGTTCTCCGGCGAAGTACGCGGCGAGCTGTTCCTCGGCGGCGCGAAACGGGCCGGGATCGTGCCGCCAGCCGTCCTGGACGGTGCGTCCGCCCTTCTGTCCCGCGACGGAGAGCGAGGTCAGGGCGCCGTCGGGGGCGGCGGTCAGCCGCAGGGGGCCGAGCGGGCCGTCGACGCTGTTCCAGTACACGGGCTCGGTGCCGGTCTCGGTGCCGGTCATGGGGTTTCCTCCGCTGCACGCAGGTGGTGAAGGGCGTACGTCCGCCAGGGACGCCAGGTGTCGGGTACGTCCGCGCCGGGCGGCGCGACGTCGGGGTCACCGAGGGCGCGCGCCCTGATCGCCGCCACGGTACGGCCGTCCAGACCGGGTACGGCGAGCAGGGCGGCCTCGGCGTCGTCCCGGTCGGCGCCCGGGTCGAGGCGTACCCGGCCGTCCGCGAGGGCGACGGCGAGCGGGCCGACGGTCTCCGTCAGGGCGGCCGGTTCGGGGAAGAGATGGGTGAGGGTGCCGCAGGGCGCGTCGAGGGCCTTGCCGTGCGCGCGGACGAGCCGCTCCGCCTCCGCCCGGCCGACCAGGGCCCGTACGGCGTACTCCTCGGGGTCGGCGGCGCCCGGTGCGCGCAGCCCGGGCCGGGCGGCGACCAGCGGGGCGAGCCGGGGGTCGGCGCCGAGGCGCTCGTCGACGGCGTACGGGTCGGCGTCGAGGTCGAACAGCCGGCGCAGCCGCTGGACGGCGGTGGTGAGGTCGCGCGGGTCGGTGAGGCGCAGCCGGGCGTCGAGCCAGCCGCCGGGGTGGAGGGCGGTGGCGCGGCCCGGGTCGCCCGGCCGCTCGTCGACGGCGACGATCCCGGTGCCGTGCGGGAGGCGCAGCGTACGGCGGTACGTGCGCCCGCCGACCGGGCCGCTCACCTCCTCCACGCCGGCCACGGCCTCCCGCTCCAGCAGGTCGAACACCGTGCCCGCCCGGTAGGGGCCGCGGTGGGCGAGGCGCAGCGGGATCCCGGCCGCGGGGATCCCGGCGGCCGGGGTGGCCGTACGGCGGGAGGTGCGGACGGCGGCCCGCAGCCCCGTCGGGGTCGTCGCGTACACGGCGCGGATCGTGTCGTTGAACTGGCGCACGCTGGCGAACCCGGACGCGAAGGCGATCTCCGTGACCGGCAGCCCGGTCGTCTGGAGCAGCACCCGCGCGGTGTGGGCGCGCTGGGCGCGGGCGAGGGCGACGGGGCCCGCGCCGAGTTCGGCGGTGAGCTGCCGCTGCACCTGGCGGGCGCTGTAGCCGAGCCGTACGGCGAGCCCGGCGACGCCCTCCCGGTCCACGACGCCGTCGCCGATCAGCCGCATGGCCCGGCCCACCACGTCGGCGCGCACGTTCCAGTCGGCGGAGCCCGGCACGGCGTCCGGACGGCACCGCCGGCAGGCCCGGAAACCCGAGCCCTGCGCGGCGGCGGCCGTGGTGAAGAAGCGCACGTTGCGCCGCTTCGGGGTGACGGCGGGGCAGCTGGGCCGACAGTAGATGCCGGTCGTCTCGACGGCGAAGAAGAACTCGCCGTCGAACCGCGCGTCCCGGCTGCGCACCGCCTCGTACCGGCTGTCGTACGCGCCTTTGTCGTACGTCGCGCCTTTGTCGTACGTCGCGTCGTACCTGATGTCCTGACCCGTCATGCCCTCCAGTCTTGGCCCGGTACGGAGAGGGTGCTAGCGGGAATCGGACGTGGCGGTGACGAGCGGGTACGGGGTCACCGGGGCGGGGTGGGCCGCCAGGGCCCGCGCCCGCGCTTGGCGTCCTGCGCCGCCCGGCCCTCCGCCTGCTTGCGCTTCCAGTCCTGGCGGATGCCCGCGCGGACCCGGGCGTCGGACTTGGCGACGATCCACTGGTTCTCCCGGACGAGCTTGCGGTAGCTGTCCAGTCGGCGCGGGGCCAGGTCCCCGTCGTCGACGGCGGCGCGCACCGCGCACCCCGGTTCCGCGTCGTGCGCGCAGTCGTGGAAGCGGCAGCCCCGGGCGAGCTCCTCGATCTCCGAGAAGACCTGCCCGACCCCGCCGCCGGCGTCCCACAGGCCGACGCCGCGCAGTCCGGGCGTGTCGATGAGGACACCACCGCCGGACAGCGGCAGCAGATTGCGGGTGGTCGTCGTGTGCCGGCCCTTGCCGTCGAGGTCACGGGTGGCCTGGACGTCCATCACGTCGGCGCCGGCGAGCGCGTTCGCCAGGGTGGACTTGCCGGCGCCGGACGCGCCGAGCAGTACGGAGGTGCCCCGCCCGAGGAGCGCGGCGAGCTCCTCGAGGCCCTCGCCGTCGCGGGCGCGGACGGGGAGCACCGGCACACCGGGGGCGCTGGTCTCGACGTCCTGGACGAGGTACGCCAGCACGACCGGGTCGGGCACCAGGTCGGCCTTGGTGAGCACGACGACGGGCTGGGCGCCGGACTCCCAGGCCAGCGCCAGGAACCGTTCGATCCGGCCGAGGTCGAGTTCCACGGCCAGGGAGATCGCGACGACGGCGTGGTCGACGTTGGCGGCGAGGACCTGCCCCTCGGACCGCTTGGAGGAGGTGGAGCGGACGAACGCGGTACGGCGCGGCAGCAGCGTCCGTACGTACCGCGGATCGGCGCCCTCGGGATCGAGGGCGACCCAGTCGCCGGTGCAGACGACCTTCATCGGGTCGTGGGGGACCACGAACTCGGTGTCGGCACGGACCGGGCCGGTCGCCGTCACGACATCGCACAGGCCACGGTCGACCCGCACGACACGGCCGGGCAGCAGCCCCCGCTCGGCATGGGGGACGAACTCGGCCGCCCAGTCCTCGTCCCAGCCGAGGGCGGCGAGAGGATGCGACGAAGCGGTGGAGGAAACAGAGAGAGGCAAGGGAAACCCTTCACAGGGCGGCCCCGGCGGCGCGCGGCACGCGCGCGAAGAAGTCGGTTGGTCAGCCGGAGACCGCGGGGGTGAGGTGGACGATCGTCTGGCCGCGTCGAGCGGCCCCGGTGCCGGTGACAGCCATCGGTCACACCTCCCGTTCCTCTGTTTTCTCGTACGCCGCTGTTCTCGTACGACTCCGTCTTCGTCGTACGACTCCGTCAGGCTAGGGACACCTGACGGAGGACGCCACTCGTTTTCTCTCCCTCTTCCCCTGCGGGGTGCTCAGGAGCCGGTGCACTCCTGCCCGTTGAGCGTGAAGCCGGACGGTGCCGTGTTGGTCTCCTGCCAGGAGGCGAGGAAGCCGAAGGTGACGGTGCCGCCCGCCGCGACGGAGCGGTTGTAGTCGGCGGCGGTCGCGGTGACGCGGGAGCCCTGCTGGGCGACGCTCGCGTCCCACATCTGGTCGACGTGCTGCCCGTCCCCGAAGGACCAGGCGACCCGCCAGGACTCCAGGGCGGTGGGCGACGTGAACGTCACGCTGGCCTGGAAGCCGTCCGGCCACTGGTTGACGAGCTCGTAGCGGACCTCGCAGACGGCCGAGTCCCCGGTCTCGCCGCCGCCGGCGGTGGCCGAGGAGGTGCCCTGGGGTTCGGGGTCGGGCTTCTCGTCGTCCGCCCCGGCGCCCGGCGTGGCGCTGCCGGAGGGCGCCGGGGACGCCGACGACGGCCGGGCGGTGGCCGAGGTCCCGGGCGCGGTGGAGGACGGCACGCCGGGGCCGGCCACCGGGCTGCTGTCCGTGGGGAGGTTCTGCGCGCCGGTGTCGGTGCCGCTGTCACCGCCGAACGGCATCAGCGACGCGGCCAGTGCCAGCCCCGAGACCAGGACGGCGGCGGCGAACAGCCCATGACGCCGCAGCCGCGCCTTGCGTGCGGCGGCCCGCTCGGCCTCGCCCTCCGGGTCCGGCGCGTCGGGGCGTCCGGCGCCGAGGCGGACCTCGGCGGCGCGTCGGCGGCGCTCCAGGTACGCGAGGCCGCCCCAGCCGATGACACCGCCGGCGAGCGCGGCGGGCAGTCCGCCGCCGTGCAGCCGCAGACAGGCGGCGGCCTCCGCGCACTCCACACAGGTGGCGAGGTGCCGGGAGAGGTCGTCGGGCGTGTCGGCGCCGGGCGAGCGGGTGACGGCGTCGAGCAGCCGGACGTAGGAGCGGCACTCCGCGCTCATCGGCGTGTCGAGGTGGTTGCGGTGGCAGCGGTCGCGGAACAGGCCGCGGACCGCGTTCAGTTCCTCGACGGAGGCGTCCGGGTCGAGGCCCTGACGGCGGACGACGGTGCGCAGCGGCAGCGCCTCCACCTCCGCCAGCCACAGCAGGGTGGCGTCCGACTCGCCCATGTCGCGCAGTCCGCGCAGGGCGATGGGGCGGCTCAGCGGCGGGCAGATGTAGCGCCAGGCCTTGTCCGAGTTGAGCCAGAGGCGCAGGTCGGGGTCGAGTTTGTGGCCCTGCCCCTCGGCCTCCCAGGCGGCGGCCGTGTTGCGTACGGCGGTCAGCAGCAGGGGGATCCGGGGCAGCCGGGAGGAGCGGCGGCCGGCACCTCGCACGGTACCGTCCTCGGCGGCGCGGGCCTCGTGTATGCCGAGCGCGAACGCCTCGCGGGCCAGCTGGTTGGCCGCGGTCGAGCCGGACGTGCACAGGTCCGCGTACGACAGGACGGCGTCCCAGCACTCGGAGAACAGCGCGGCCTCCGCGGCGTCCTTCGGGGTCGGCAGGTCGGGCATTTGTCTCCTGCATCCAAATGCGAGGTCAACTCACCATGACGGCAATGGAGTTGGGGGGAACCTCGCGGCAGGCACCGAGGATTTCACGTCTCTCACACAACTGACAAGCGCCCTGTTCAAATGTCATGTAAGGACGTCCTGACAGGCGACCGCACCCCTTCTCCGCCCTGAAGTACGGACGCGGGCCCCTCTGCGTTCAACTCCGGGCCGGCCTTGTGCTCAACTCCGTGTCGGCCCGGTGCTCAACGGCGGTGCCGGGACTATACGGCGGCCGTCTCCTGCGCGGGAAGACTGTCCATGAAGGAACTCACGGAGAACACCGCGCGGCCGGGTCCGGGCGGGCCGTAACCGGGGGGCGAGGACAGCCCGAACTCGTCCATCGTGGCGCGGTAGGCCTCCAGCAGACGGATGTGGTACTCCAGCGGCGCGCCCTGCGGGTTGGCCTTGCCGAGGGGGGTGGTCGGCTCCGGGCACCAGGTGGTGAAGCGGGGTGTGATGCCGTGCGACATGAAGAAGCGCAGGCCCTCGGTGGTCGACGCGATCGCCTCGTCGACGGTGGTGAAGCCGAACGGCTCGGCCAT
Organism: Streptomyces sp. T028; assembly: GCF_048159505.1. Classification (NCBI taxonomy): domain Bacteria; kingdom Bacillati; phylum Actinomycetota; class Actinomycetes; order Kitasatosporales; family Streptomycetaceae; genus Streptomyces; species Streptomyces sp. T028. The sequence continues at coordinate 114,305 of NZ_JBLRVZ010000011.1, read as the reverse complement.
CTCCACGCCCGCCACGAAGTTGGGGATGACGTTGCGGGCGCCGAAGACCTCCGCGGAGTCGAGGATGCGCCTGTGCCACTCGTCGCGGCCGACGTAGCGCTCCTTGCCCGGGCAGTACAGCTCGAACAGCCGGCGGTCCCACACCTCGTAGTTGGGGTGGTAGATCTGCACGCCGTAGTCCTTGAACCGCTGCACGTCGTCGCGCGGCAGCGCCTGGGCGACCACCTTGCCGATCCAGCGGCCCGGGAAGCGCTCCTCGATGGCCTTGGCGTAGTGGCCGTAGAAGTCGGCCTCGTCGCGGCCTGCGACCGTCTTGGTGATGGCGCCGCCGGTGAGGGTGTAGGCGGTGGACGCCTTCGCGGTGTCGTACTTGTCGATGATCTCGAGGGCCTCCAGCACCTCCTCGACGTCCTTGACTCCGGTATACGGTCGACCGGCGGCCTTGTGCTGTCGCCAGTTGTGGTTGATGTCGCAGTACTGGCACTCCTCCTTGGCGCCGAAGTACTGGCAGACCCGGAAGACCGTCAGATAGATGAGGTAGCCCCACTGGATGGTCGGGGCGACCTCCATCACGGACTTCCCGTTCGACAGCTTGTGCCGGTAGTACTCGGGCATGGGCGGCACGCCGACGTCCGCGATCCGCCTGCCGTCGAGGTAGAGCCCGAGCAGCCCCTCGTCGTCGGCGGCCACCCGGTAGGGCGAGGCCGGGTTCACCCGCACGGACACGACCGTGCGCCTGAGGTCGTACGGCCCACCGGTCAGGATGATCTCCTCCGGCGGGCGGCGCAGCGCGGCCTCGCCCAGCTCGGGCAGGGTGCCGTGGTCGAAGGAGAAGATGAAGTACGACTTCGGTTTGACCTCGCCCGACTCGTTGTCGCTGAGGGCGGAGGCGTCGAAGGCCACTCCCCCGCGCAGCAGGTCCTCCTTGAAGACGGCCTCCCGCGGCACATGCGGAAACCGCTCCATCAGATCCTCGACCAGCGCGGTACGGCTGCCCATCCGTCTCTCCTCCCGGCTCAGGCGTACGACTCCTCACGGTATGCCCCCGGCGGCACGCGGGCTGGGGCGGGGGGTCTCGTGTTGCGGGCAAGGTAGGTTCGACCTGGGCATTCCGGGTTCTCGATCACCTCGAAAGGGGCGGGCAGTCGCATGGGCGGGACCGTGACGGACGGGGCGGGAAAGGACGCGGGCGGGCGGGACGCGGGCGGGCGGGGCGAGTCGGGGCGCGACAGGTCGGGGCCGGGCAGGTCGGCGGGCAGCCGGCCGTGGCGGAACTGGGCCGGAAACATCGTCTTCGCCGCCGGTGAGCTGCACCGCCCGGCCTCACCGGACGCGCTGCGCGCGCTGGTGGCGGGCAGCGGGCGGGTGCGGGTGCTGGGCAGCGGGCATTCCTTCAACCGGATCGCCGAGCCGGGCGCCGACGGGGTGCTGCTGTCGCTGGACGCCCTGCCGGCCGAGATCGACGTGGACACCGCGGCCCGCACGGTGCGGGTCGGCGGCGGGGTGCGGTACGCGGCCCTGGCCCGGCGGGTGGACGAGCATGGGCTCGCCCTGCCGAACATGGCCTCCCTCCCGCACATCTCCGTGGCCGGCTCGGTAGCCACCGGTACCCATGGGTCGGGGGTGCGCAACGGCTCCCTCGCCTCGGCGGTACGGGAGGTGGAGATCGTCACGGCGGACGGCTCGACGGTCGTGATCGGGCGGGACGATGAACGCTTCGGCGGGGCCGTGACCTCCCTGGGCGCGCTCGGCGTGGTCACCGCGCTCACCCTGGATCTGGAGCCCGCCTACCGGGTCGAACAGCATCTGTTCACCGAACTCCCCCTGGACGGGCTGGACTTCGAGACGGTGGCGGGGGCCGCGTACAGCGTGAGCCTGTTCACCGACTGGCGTGCGCCGGGTTTCCGTCAGGTGTGGCTGAAACGGCGCACCGACGAACCCCTCCCAGCGTTCCCCTGGGCCACGCCCGCCACCGAGGCACTGCACCCGGTGCCGGGCATGCCGGCGGTCCACTGCACCGAGCAGCTCGGGGTGCCGGGGCCGTGGCACGAGCGGCTGCCGCACTTCCGGGCGGAGTTCACGCCGAGCAGCGGGGAGGAGCTGCAGAGCGAGTATCTGTTGCCGCGGTCGGCAGCCGACGAAATGCTGTATGCGGTCGACGAGATCCGGGAGACGGTCGCCCGTGTCCTGCAGACCTGCGAAGTGCGTACGGTGTCCGCCGACGACCAGTGGCTCAGCCCGGCCCACGGCCGCGACACGGTCGCCGTGCACTTCACCTGGATCGCCGACACACCGGCCGTACTGCCGGTGGTGCGGGAGGTGGAGGCCGCGCTGGAACCGTTCTCCCCGCGGCCGCACTGGGGAAAGGTGTTCGAGATCCCGGTCCCCGCGCTGCGGGGACGGTATCCGCGCATCGGGGAGTTCGCGGCACTGGTACGGGAGCTGGATCCCGCCGGGAAGTTCGCCAACGCCTTCGTGCGCGACGTACTGGGGACCTGATCGCGCCACCCCGCGCACCACGGCGCGGCGGACTTTATAAAGCCCCTTTCCTAACCCCTTGTCGAACGTCCTGGCACGCCATAGCCTGTCGCCGCGCCGGTGCCGTCGCCGCTACCGGCCTCGGTGCCGGGAGGCGAAGGGAGCTCGATGAAGCGCGGCACATCACGGGACATCCGCACCGCGAACCGCTACGAGGTGCTGCGCCAGATCATCGCCGCCTCGCCCACCTCCCGGCAGGAGCTGGCGGCCGCCACCGGCCTGTCCCTCGCCACCGTCGCCACGCTCGTCGGTGAGCTGCTCGACCTCCGCATGATCACGGAGGTCGGGTTCGAGGACTCGGCGGGCGGCCGCCCCCGGGGCCTCGTGGCCGTCAACGCGTCGGGGGGCGCGTTGATCGGCGTCGACATCGCGGAGACGTACGTCCATGTCGAGCTGTTCGACCTGGCGCTGAACGTGCTGGCCCGCGCAGAGGAGAACATGCGCCCCGGCGAGAGCCGCCCGGAGCAGGTGGTCGGCCATGTCACCGCGGCCGTCGGCTCGGTGGTCGCACAGGCCGGGGTGGACGCGGCGCGGGTGCTCGGGGTCGGGGTGAGCGTGCCGGGGCAGGTGGACCGGAACACCGGCATCGCCGAGTACGCGCCCAACTGGGACTGGCACGACGTGCCGTTGCTCGATCTGCTCTCCGAACACATCGCGTATCCCCTGTACCTGGACAATCCACTGCGGGCGAGCGCGGTCGCCGAGCTGTGGTTCGGGGCGGCGCGCGGGCACGGTGACGCCGTCGTGGTGAACCTCGGCACGGGCGTGGGCGCCGGTCTCGTCCTGGGCGGCGGGCTGCACCGGGGCGTCAGCAACAGCGCCGGCGAATGGGGGCACACCACGCTCGTGCTCGACGGGCGGCTGTGCCGCTGCGGCAACCACGGCTGTGTGGAGACGTACGTCGGCGCGCTCGGGATCATGCAGAACCTGCGTGAACTCAGCCCGCAGAGCACCCTGTTGCACCCGGGCGACCAGACCGCCACCATCGACGCGCTGGCGGCCGGGGTCGCCGTGAGGGATCCGGACGCGGTCAAGGTCGTACGGGACACGGCCCGCTACCTCGGCGCGGGTATCGCCGTGCTGGTCAACGTGCTCAACCCCGAGGTGGTCGTGCTGAGCAGCTGGGTCGCGGCCCGGCTCGGCGAACCCCTCCTGGAGGAGGTGCGCGAGGCTGTCGCACGGCACGCGCTGAAACGGCCGCTGGCCGCCAGCCGTATCGTCCTCTCCCCGATCCCCACCGACCCGGTCTGTCTGGGTGCGGCGACGTTCGCGCTCGAAGGGGCGCTGCAGCGCGTCGGGCAGCGGAGCACCAAACGCACCACCCCGGCCAGGAGCCGCACCGCACCGGCCCCCTGACCACCCCCTGAACCGAGGGCCGCCGGCCCCTGACACCGGCGGCCCTCACCTCCCTTTCCCCGCGCCCGCGTTCCCCATGTGCGGGCGCTCCACACCCACGTCCCACGGCGTGTTCGGAAGCGTTCGTTCGCCATCCCGAACCGATCACAACGCTTCGAGCAGACTTCGTCCAACCCCTTGCCGAAGCCTTAGCCGAAGGTTAACGTCCCGCTCCGCGACAGGAATTGAGCCACCTGACGCAGATCCACCGAGCCGTAGCCGTACTTCGAGACAAGGACGTCCACCATGTCGGCAATGAGCAACAACTGGTCCCGCCGTTCTCTCTTCCGGGCCGCCGCGGGCATGGCCGCCGCCGGCACGCTCGCCGCCTGCGGCGGCAACAACGGCCGAGGGAGCAGCGGGGGTTCGGGCAAGGCCCTCACGCAGTACTTCCACGCCTATGGCGAGGCCGGAGTCGAGCAGGCCGTCAAGCGGTACGCGAAGGCCTACAAGGACGCGAACGTCACCACCCAGTGGATCACCGGCTCGCAGTTCGAGCAGAAGCTGTTCGCCGCGCTGCTCACCAAGAACGCGCCGGACGTCTTCGAGTTCCACCCGCAGATCCAGCTCGTCAAGAGCGGTCAGGTGGCTGACCTGACCGACATCATCGAGCCGGTCAAGGACGACTTCAACCCGGCCGACATCACGTCGCACACGGTCGACGGGAAGATCTACGGCGTCCGGATGATCGACGACCCGCAGTTCTTCTTCTACCGGCCCTCGCTGTTCGAGAAGGCGAAGATCGAGGTGCCGCAGACCCTGGAGGAGCTGATCGAGGCTGCCGCCAAGCTCAAGACCAGCAAGGTCAAGGGCGCCTTCCTCGGCAACGACATCACCCCGGTGCAGAACCCGCTGATCTGGTCGGCCGGCGCCGACACCCTCACCGAGGACCACAAGGTCGCCTTCAACACCGACGCGGTCGCCGAGGGCCTCAAGCAGCTGCGTGGCCTGTTCACCAGCGGCAACCTGCTCCTCGACGCCCCCGCCGACTGGTGGGACCCGTCGGCCTTCACCCAGGGCCTGACCGCGATCCAGTGGTGCGGCATGTGGGCCATGCCCACCATGCAGAAGGCGCTCGGCGACGACATCGGCATCTTCCCCTTCCCGAAGGTCGGTTCCGCGGGCAGGCAGTCGGTCACCAACGGCGGTTGGTCGATGTTCGTCAACGCCAAGGGCGAGAACGTCGAGGCGGCCAAGGAATACGTCAAGTGGCTGTGGATCGAGCAGAAGCAGTACCAGGAGGACTTCGCCACCTCCTACGGCTTCCACATCCCGCCGCGCACCTCCCTCGCCCAGTCCGCGACCAAGCTGAAGTCCGGCCTCCCGGCCGAGGGTGTGAAGCTCTTCAACGAGTTCGGCCACTTCGACAACATCGGCTGGACCCAGGCCATGATCTCCTCGATCAACGACGTGATGGCCAACTCCGTCCGTAAGGACGGCGACCCGAAGGCCCAGCTCGACGCCGCCCAGAAGAAGGTCGACGCCGAGCTGACGAAGCTGTTCGGTTAAGCCGCCGAACGGATCACGACATGTCGACCGCCACCCCGCGCAAGGTCGCCCAGCCCGCCCCGGCCGAGGTCGCAACGACCCGGCCGCGGCGGGGCCTGCGGGCGAGCAGCACCTTCAACTTCTGGCTCTTCACCGGGCCGTTCCTGATCGGCCTGATCGTCTTCGTCTTCGTGCCCATCGTCTGGAGCATCTACCTCAGCTTCTTCGAGGCACGCTTCACGGTCACGCCGAGCGAGTTCGTCGGCTTCGCCAACTACAAGCAGATCCTCACCGACACGGACTTCCGCAACTCCCTCGTCACCTTCACCGTGTTCGCCGCGTTCATCGTGCCCGCCACCTGGGGCCTCTCCCTGGGCCTGGCGCTGCTCGTCAACCGGCTGCGGTTCATGCGGGCGTTCTTCCGGTCGGTGTTCTTCCTGCCGACCGCGTGCAGCTACGTCGCCGCGGCGCTGATCTGGAAGATGTCCATCTTCAACGGCGTCCGCTTCGGCCTGGCCAACACCGTCCTCGGCTGGTTCGGCGTCGAGAACATCGCCTGGCTGGCCAACCCCGATCCGCCCTGGTACTGGCTGGTCATCGTGACCGTCCGGCTGTGGCTCCAGTCCGGCTTCTACATGATCCTGTTCCTCGCGGCGCTGCAGAACATCCCGCAGGAGCTCTACGAGGCCGCCGCCATCGACGGCGCCAAGCCGGGCTGGCAGACCTTCCGGCACATCACACTGCCCCAGCTGCGGGCCACGTCCACCGCCGTGATCCTGCTCCTGCTGATCGCCGCCTACCAGGCCTTCGACGAGTTCTACAACCTGCTCTCCAAAACCACCTGGGGCCAGCCGCCGCTGGTCGAGCTGTACAAGATGGCCCTGGGTGAGAACCAGAACTACGGCGCGGGCAGCGCGGGCGCGGTCGTGCTGACCCTGCTCATCTGCGTCGTCACCCTGCTCCAGGGCAAGATCATGGGCTTCGGAAGGGGTGAGGAGTCCAAGTGACCACCACGGCACCCGACCTCAAGAAGGCCACCAAGCCGGCCAGGGCCCGGCGTGGCGGCGGGGTCATCGGCAACACCGGCCTGTACCTCGCGACCGGCATCGCCGCGCTCCTCTTCCTGATCCCCTTCTATCTGATCGTCCGCAACGCCCTGATGACGGACCTGGAGATCACGGGCGAGGAATGGAAGTGGTTCCCGACCGACATCCAGTGGGGCAACATCACCGAGCCGTTCGACGACGTCACGGTGGACTTCGCCCACTCCATGTGGAACTCCGTGGTCGTCGCCGTCCTGCACACCTCGGGCATCCTCCTGGTGTGCTCGCTGGCCGGCTACGGCCTCGCCCGCATCCCGTACAAGCACGCGAACAAGGTCTTCTACGCCGTGCTGGTCACCCTGATGGTGCCCACGGCCGTCACCTTCGTGCCGAGTTTCGTCCTGGTGTCGTCCCTGGGCTGGGTGGACAGTTACCGAGGTCTCATCGTCCCGGGCCTCTTCAGTGGTTTCACCTGCTTCCTCTTCCGGCAGTACTTCCTGGGGTTCCCCAAGGAGCTGGAGGAGGCGGCACGAGTGGACGGGCTCGGCTACTGGGGCGCGTACTGGCGCGTCGTCGTACCGAACTCGCTGAACTTCTTCGCCGCGATCGCCACGATCACCTTCATCAACGGATGGAACTCCTTCCTGTGGCCCCTGGTCATCGGCCAGGACCCGAGCGCCTGGACGGTGCAGGTCGCGCTGTCCTCGTACATGACGAACCAGACGGTCAACTACCACCTGATCTTCATGGCCACCGCCATTTCCATCCTGCCCCTGCTGCTCGTCTTCCTCTTCCTCCAGCGCTGGCTGGTGCAGGGGATCGCACAGACCGGCATCAAGGGCTGATCTAGGAGACAGATGTCCTTCCGCACCACCAGCACCACCACCGGCAGCACGACGGCCTTCGACTACGTCGAGGACGTGTCGCCGGGCGGCGGGGCGCTCGCGCCCCGCGCCTGGTACGCGTCCTCGGACGCGAAGTCGCTTTCCCTGAACGGGGGTTGGCGCTTCCGCCTGTCGCCGACCGCGGACGCCGAGGACGACTCGTTCGCCGAGCAGGGGTACGACGCCGGGGACTGGGCCGAGGTCACGGTCCCCGGCCACTGGGTCCTGCAGGGCGAGGGCGCCTTCGGCGCGCCGATCTACACCAACCACCTCTACCCGTTCCCGGTCGACCCGCCGCGGGTGCCGACCGAGAACCCGACCGGCGACCATCTGCGGGTCTTCGACCTGCCGGCGGACTGGCCCGAGCTGTCGGAGGAGGGCGGCGCGGTCCTGCGGTTCGACGGCGTCGAGTCCTGCGCCCGGGTCTGGCTGAACGGGACCGAGCTCGGCGAGTTCAAGGGGTCGCGGCTGGCGCACGAGTTCGCGGTCGGCCATCTGCTGAAGACTGTGGACAATGTACTGGCGGTGCGGGTCCATCAGTGGTCGGCGGGCTCCTACCTGGAGGACCAGGACCAGTGGTGGCTGCCGGGCATCTTCCGTGACGTGACCCTGCTGCACCGGCCGGCGGGCGCCGCGCTCGACTTCTTCGTGCATGCCGCCTACGACCACGTCACGGGCGAGGGCACCCTGCGCGTCGACTCCGACGTCGACGGCCGGGTGACCGTGCCCGCTCTCGACATCGATGTCGCGACCGGGGAGACGGTCACCGTCCCCGTCGAGCCGTGGACGGCGGAGACCCCCCGGCTGTACGACGGCGTCCTCGCCACCGAGGGTGAGCGGGTGCCCCTGCGGATCGGCTTCCGGACCGTAGAGCTGGCCGACGGACTGATCAAGGTCAACGGCAGGCCGCTCCTCTTCAAGGGTGTCAACCGGCACGAGTGGCATCCGGAGCGGGGCCGCGCCCTCGGCCTGGAGACCATGCGCGAGGACGTGCTGCTGATGAAGCGGCACAACGTCAACGCCGTCCGCACCTCCCACTACCCGCCCCACCCCGCCTTCCTCGACCTGTGCGACGAGTACGGGCTCTGGGTCATCGACGAGTGCGACCTGGAGACCCACGGGTTCGTCGAGCAGGACTGGCGGGACAACCCCGTCGACGACGACCGCTGGACCCCGGCCCTCCTGGACCGCGCCGCCCGCATGGTCGAACGGGACAAGAACCACCCCTCGGTGGTGATCTGGTCCCTCGGCAACGAGGCCGGCACGGGCCGCGGCCTGACCGCGATGGCCGAGTGGATCCATGCCCGTGACACCTCCCGCCTCGTGCACTACGAGGGCGACTGGAACTGCCGCGACACCGACATGTACTCCCGTATGTACGCCTCCCACGAGGAGGTCGATCGGATCGGCCGCGACCTGGACGGTGGCACCCTCAAGCGGCGCCGGCTCCCCTTCATCCTGTGCGAGTACGCCCACGCCATGGGCAACGGCCCGGGCGGACTCGCCGACTACCAGCGGATCTTCGAGTCGTACGAGCGCGTCCAGGGCGGCTTCGTCTGGGAGTGGATCGACCACGGCATCCAGCACCCGACCCTCGGCTACGCCTACGGCGGCGACTTCGGCGAGGAACTGCACGACGGGAACTTCGTCTGCGACGGTCTGCTCCTGCCCGACCGCACCCCCTCCCCCGGCCTCACCGAGTTCAAGAAGGTCATCGAACCGGTCGCCGTCGAGGGCTCCGGCGACGGCACGGTCCGCGTCACCAACAAGCAGGACTTCGCCGACCTGTCGGCGCTGGCCTTCACCTGGTCGTACGAGGCCGACGGCGAGACGGTCGGCTCGGGCACGCTGCCGGTGCCCGCGCTCGCGGCGGGCGAGTCGGCGGACGTGAAGCTGCCGCAGCCCCCGGTGGACGTCCCGGCCGGCGCCGAGACCGGCTGGACGGTCCGCGCCGCGCTCGCCGAGGACTCCACCTGGGCGTCCGCCGGCCATGTGGTGGCATGGGGCCGACTGCCGGTCGCGGCCCGGGCCGTACCGTCGGTCGCCGCGACCGTCGGCCCGGTGGCCGAGGGGCGGCTGATCACCCTGGGCCCGGCCTCCTTCCACGCCCGCACGGGCGCGCTGCGCGCCATCGGCCCGGTGGAGGTGACCGGTCTGGGCCTGGACGTGTGGCGGGCCACCACCGACAACGACGACGGCGCGGACTGGCAGTCGAACACCCGCTACGGCACGCTCTGGCGCGAGTTGGGCCTGCACCGGATGCGGCACCGCCTCGACGCGGTGGAGCTCGGCGACGACGCGCTGACGGTGCGGACGCGGGTGGCGCCGGCGGCCCGCGAGGTGGGGCTGTCGACGGCGTACACATGGCGGTCGGACGGCGATCGCCTGCAGCTGACCGTCTCCGTCACCCCTGAGGGCGACTGGACCGTGCCGCTGCCCCGGCTCGGCGTGCGCTTCGCGCTGGCCGAGGCCGACGCGGTGACCTGGTTCGGCGGCGGGCCCGGTGAGGCGTATCCGGACAGCAGGATGGCGTCGACGGTGGGCCGTTGGCAGTCGACGGTGGATCGTATGCAGACCCCGTACGTCCGTCCGCAGGAGAACGGCGCCCGCGCCGACGTCCGCTGGGCGGAGCTCGGCGGCCTGCGCATCGAGGGCGACCCGGAGTTCTGGTTCACCGCCCGCCGCTGGACGAGCGAGCACCTGGACGCCGCCCGGCACCGCACCGATCTCACGCCGGGCGACAGGGTCTGGGTCAACCTCGACCACGGCCACCACGGTCTCGGTTCACAGTCGTGCGGACCGGGCCCGCTGCCGCGGTACTTCCTGAACGCGGCACCGGCGGAGTTCTCGTTCGTGTTCACGGCCACCGGGTGACCGACAGCCGACAGCCGACAGCCGACAGTGTTCGTATACCGGTCGATCGATTAATCGATTGACCATTTGATCGATATTCCGAGAATGTGAGGACCTCTCCCGCGGCCGTGCCGGCCCCCCGTCGGCCGGCCGCGCTTCACTGGAGGTTGAACGAGTGAGCGGCACCATCCAGGTGCGCGGTCTGTGCCGCACCTTCCACACCACCGTCCGCCGCCCCGGCTTCGCCGGAGCCCTGCGTTCCCTGGTCGACCCGGAGCGGGTGGCCAAGCACGCGGTCAGCGACATCACCTTCGACGTGGACTCGGGCGAACTCCTCGCCCTGCTCGGCCCCAACGGCGCCGGCAAGTCGACCACCATCAAGATGCTCACCGGCATCCTCACCCCCACCTCCGGCGAGGCTCGTGTCGCGGGTGTGGTGCCGTACGAGGACCGGGAGCGCAACGCCCGCAACATCGGGGCGGTGTTCGGGCAGCGCACCCAGTTGTGGTGGGACCTGCCGGTGCGCGAGTCGTTCTCGATCCTCCGGGACATCTACGAGGTGCCGAACGCCGAACACAGCGCCCGGCTCGCGGAGTTCGACGACCTCCTCGCGCTGTCGTCGTTCTGGGACACGCGGGTCCGGCATCTCTCCCTCGGCCAGCGGGTGCGCTGCGATCTGGCGGCCGCGCTGCTGCACGACCCACCGGTCGTCTTCCTCGACGAACCGACCATCGGCATGGACGTGGTGGTCAAGGAGCAGGTCCGCGAGTTCCTCCGGCACCAGGTCGAACAGCGGGGCCGTACGGTCCTGTTGACCACGCACGACATGACGGAGGTCGAGCGGCTCGCCGAGCGGGTGGTGCTGGTCAACCACGGCCGCCTCGTGCTGGACGGCACACTCGACGAGATCCGCCGCAAGTTCGGCTCCACCTGGCAGGTGCGGGCCACGCTCGCCGACCCGCACGCCGAGGTCGCCGCGCTGCCGGGGATCGCGGTGGTCCGGCGCGAGGGCGCGCGGGTGGTGTTCGGTCCGGACGGGTCCGCCGCGCCGACCGTGCACCAGGCGCTGAAGTCGGTCATCGAGCGGTACGAGGTGACGGACATCGCGCTGGACGAGGCCGATCTGGAGGACGTGATGCGGGCGGCGTACGCGCAGGCGGGGGACGCGTGATGGCCGTTCTGCACGCCTGGCGCACAGCCCGTGTCACTCCGCTCGGCGAACTCCACAGCCCGCCCCGGATGACGGCCGTGCTGCTGCGGCTGACCGTCCAGGTGGTCCTGGTCGCGTCCCTGTGGCATGGCCTGTACGCCCACACCGGCACCACGGCCGGGATGGACCGCGACCAGGCGGTGACGTACGCCGTACTGGCCGTGCTGGCGTCGCGGCTGCGGGAGTTGGACCAGTACACGGGGCGCGACACCGTGATCCAGCACATGCAGTCGGGCACGATCGTCTACTGGTATCTGCGCCCGCTGCCGCCCCAGCGGTACTACGCCCTGCGGGCGCTGGGCGAGCAGCTCTACGGGCTGGCGTGGGTGCTGGCGGGGTACGCCGTGTGTCTCGCGGCCGGGGTGGTCCAGCCGCCGAAGTCGGCTGCCGTGGCCGGGGTGTTCGCGCTGAGTCTGCTGCTCGGCCAGTGGATCCTGTACTACGTCATGCTCGTCATCGACCAGCTGTGCTTCTTCACCCTGCGCAACAACGCCGCGATGTTGATCCTCATCTTCGCGCAGAACCTGCTGTCCGGGGTGTACGCGCCGCTGTGGTTCTTCCCCGACTGGTTCGTGACCCTGAGCGGCTTCCTGCCGTTCCAGGCGACGCTGAATGTGCCGCTGTCGCTGTACGTGGGCCGTATCCCGCTGTCGGACGCGGGGTCCGCGCTGCTGGTGCAGGCCGCCTGGGTGGTGGCGCTGTCCCTGTTCACCCGGCTGGTGTGGCGGCTCGCCGCCCGACAGGTCATCTCCCAGGGAGGCTGACGCCTTGAAAGCCGTTCGTCTCGTGTGGCGGATCACCCGTCTGAACTTCCGTGCCCAGCTGGAGTACCGCACCGAGTTCCTGATGATGGTCGCGATCGGCGCCGTCTGGCAGGTCTCGGTGATCGTGTTCGCCACCGTGCTGCTGACCCGCTTCACGGGGATGGGCGGCTGGGCCACCTCGGACGTCCTGCTCATCCCGGCGACCCGGATGCTGGCGCACGGTCTGATGGTCCTCTTCCTCGGCCGTATGCACGGCGTCGGATACTTCATCCAGGAGGGCGGGATCGACGCCTGTCTGCTGCGGCCCATGCCGGTCCACCGCCAGGTGCAGTTGCGCTACTTCCCCACCAACGCCATCGGTGACCTCACCGTCGCGATCGGGCTGATGATCGGGGCGCTGAACCGCAGCACCCTGGAGTGGACGGCGGGCCAGGCCGCCTACCTGGTCGCGGCCGTGCTCGGCGGCATGCTCCTGGAGGCCGCCCTGTTCACCGCGCTCGCCTCCGCGACGCTGCGCTTCCCGGCCGCCGAGTACTGGAGCCGCTGGCTGGAGGAGCTCCTCGGCACGTTCGGCAGCTACCCGCTGAACGTGCTGCCCAGGGCCGTCGGCGGTTTTCTGACCTACGGCCTGCCGCTCGCGTTCGTCGCCTATCTGCCGGCCGCCGTCCTCACCGGGCACGGCCACGACACGGGGGTCCCGTACTGGCTGGCGGCGGCCTCGCCGCTGCTGGGCGTCCTGGCGTACCTGGCCTCCCGGCTGCTGTGGCGGTGGAGTCTCGGGCACTACACGGGAGTCAACGGATGAGAGCCTGTGTCATATCCCCGGTCGGATCAGCGCGCGGCGTCATGGGGGCCCTCCCGCGCGAGCGGAGCCGAGCGTGGGGGAGCGTGCGATCGCAAGGCGCCGGAGCACCCTCGATGGGGGTGCCCCCTCTGGGGGTGGGGGTACCCCCTCTGGGGGTGGGGGTCCCCCCTCTGGGGGAGTGCCAGGCGTCGCGCGCCCGGCCGGGGATATGACACAGGCTCTGCCCCCGCGACGCCGGCCACCGGTGCCTCACCCGCGCCCCGCGCCCCGTATCGGCGTCAGCAGGGCGGCCCCGGCCACCAGGACGCAGACGGCGCCCGCGACCAGCGCCACCGGTGCGGTGCCCCGGCGCTCCGCGGCCCAGGTCAGGACGGCGGCGCCGACCGGGGCCGCGGCGTACTGAATCGTCCAGAACGCGGAGGTCACCCGGCCCAGCAGCGGCTCCGGGGTCACCTCCTGGCGCAGGGACATCGAACAGGTGCCGGCGACGGCCGTGCAGGCCAGGAAGACGGCGGTGAGCCCGCCGACGACCGGCACCTCCCGGGCCCAGCCCAGTCCGGCGACCGCGAGGCCGCTCACGGCGACCGCAGCCGTCCAGGTCCGGCCGAAGCCCAGCCGGCGCCGGACCCGCGCCACCAGCAGGGATCCCGCGATGGTGCCGAGCGCCCCGGCCGCCATGACGGTTCCGACGGTGCCGTCGGCGTGGCCCAGGTCGTGTTTGAGGTGGTAGATCACCAGGTCGTTCAGACCGAGGGTGAGGAAGCTGAAGACGAAGAGCAGGGCGGTCAGCGTACGCAGCACGGGATGGCCGTACAGGAACGTCACCCCGGTCCGCAGGTCCCGCCACAGCCCGGCCCGTTCGGCCGGTACCTCGTCCGCAGGCCGCCGCCGGATCCGTACGACGGCCAGGCAGGCGGCCGAGACGCCGAAGCTGGCCGCGTCCACACCGACCGCGGCGGCCGGCCCCGCCCAGCCCGCGAGCAGGCCGGCGCACAGGGGTCCGAGGACGCCGGCTGTGGCGGCGGTCGCGTTGAGACGGCCGTTGGCCTCGGTGAGCTGCGCGGTGCCGACGAGTCCGCGTACGACGGTGACGTAACCGACCGCGAACAGCATGCCGACGGCCTCGCACACCGGCAGCACGGTGTACAGCAGCCAGATCCTCGGCCCGAACAGCCACACCAGCGGGATCAGCCCGTAGAGCACCATCCGGACCAGGTCGCAGACGATGAGGAGGCGCCGCCGGTCGACCCGGTCCACCACCGCCCCCGCGAACACGGCCGCCACCACCGAGGCGGCACCGCCGACCGCCGTGAGCAGGCCCATCCGGGCGAGGGAGCCGGTGGCCCGCAGGACCAGCAGGGGCAGGGCCACGAGCGCGAACGAGTCGCCGAGGAAGGACAGGGTCTGCGCGGCCCAGAAGATCCCGAAGTCCCGCTGCCGCCACAGGGGTTGGCCTCCGGAGTCGGGGACGGTCCGCCGCGAGCGGCCGCTGCGGGCCCGGTACGTCACGCGTCCCCCTCCCCCTGCGTATTCCCCGGCAACCTTACGTCCGTCTGCGGCGACCCAAGGGGGAAGCACCCGCATCGCCACTCCCCCACATCCCGAGGAGCCACCGTGCCGCACACCCCGGTGAACCACCGCCTTCGGCGCCGCTTCCTGCGTCCCGTCCCGCTCGCCGTCGCGGGCGCGCTCGTCGCCGCGGCGGCTGTCGCGCTGCCGCGTCTGACGCCCGAGGCCTCGGCCGCCACGACCCTGCGCGGGTACGCCGACGGGCGCGGGGTGAAGATCGGCGCGGCGGTCGGTGACACCCCGCTGACCTCCGACGCGTCGTACACCTCGGTCCTGGACCGGGAGTTCAACTCGGTGACGGCGGAGAACGCGATGAAGTGGGACGCCGTCGAGCCGGGCCGGGGCAGCTTCAACTGGGCGGCCGCCGACCGGCTGGTGGCGCACGCCGCCGCGCACAACCAGGGCGTACGGGGCCACACGCTCGTCTGGTACGCGCAGTTGCCGTCCTGGCTGAAGAACGGCAACTTCTCCGCGACCGAGCTGAACACCATCCTCAAGAGCCACATCGACACAGAGGTCGGCCGCTACAAGGGCAGGGTGTACGCCTGGGACGTGGTCAACGAGACGTTCAACGAGGACGGTTCGATGCGCGGTTCGCTGTGGCAGAACAAACTCGGCACCGGCTACATCGCCAACGCGCTGAAGTGGGCGCACGCCGCCGATCCCGCCGCGAAGCTGTACATCAACGACTACAACATCGAGGCGGACAACGCCAAGAGCGACGCCCTGTACGCGCTGGCGAAGCAACTCCTCGCGCAGGGCGTGCCGTTGCACGGCATCGGCTTCCAGTCGCACTTCGAGGTGGGCAAGGTGCCGTCGTCGATGAAGGCGAACCTGAGGCGGTTCTCCGACCTCGGTCTGGAGGTGTCGGTCACCGAGCTCGACATCCGCATCCCGCTGCCCGCGTCCTCAGCCGAACTCGCCCAGCAGTCCACCGACTACAAGACGGCGAGCGAGAACTGCCTCGGTGTGCCGCGCTGCGCGGGGGTCACCCTGTGGGGCGTCACCGACAAGTACTCGTGGGTGCCGGGTACGTTCAGCGGCTACGGGGCGGCTCTGCCGTACAACGAGAGCTACGCGGCGAAGCCGGCGTACACCGGGCTGTCGAACGGACTCAATCCGAACGCGTGAACGATCCTGGCCTGGCTGCGGGACATCACTCCGCGGCGCCCTCGGGGAGCGTGTACGTGATGACGCGCACGCTCCGGCTCCCGGGCGGCCACCGGTCCGCCTCCCGGGTCACGTAGGGCGCGAGGAGTTCCTCGACCGCCTCCCGCAGTCCGGCCAGTTCCTCGGGGGTGACGACGATCCGGGTGTTCAGCCCGTCGGCCCGGACCTCCCACTCCGGCTCCCCGACCCGGAACCCGGGGCCCACCGCCTCCCAGCGCCGCTCCCGGCGGTCCGTCCCGGCCTGGGCGTCCCGGACCAGCCCGAAACCGGCGAGATGGCGCAGATGCCAGCTGGTCACCGAGGGCGTCGCCCCGACGTGCGGGGAGAGCTGGGAGGCGGTGGCCGGCCCGTACCGCTGCAGCCGCTCCAGGACGGCCAGCCGCACGGGGTGCGCGAGCGCCCGCATGGCCTTGGGATCGGTGGGTTCGACATCGCCCGGACGGTTACCCGAATCCATGACGTGAGAGTGTCGTGTCACAGTGCCCGAGAGTCAACTCGCGGACCGAACACGCTGGTTGAGGAGGCCCTCGCGGCCACCGGGTGAAGGGGACCGACCCCCCTTAGGATTTCTCCTGCACTGTCCAGGCCCGAGTACCCAAGGCGGTCCCCCATGCCCCGAGCCGGCCTCACCGCCGACCGCCTGGTCGCGGCCGCCGCCGAACTGGCCGACGAGGCCGGCGCCGACGGCGTCACCCTCTCGGCTCTGGCCCGGCGCTTCGGCGTCAAGGACGCGAGCCTGTACTCCCACGTCAAGAACCTCAGGGACCTGCGGATACGGCTCGCGCTGTTCGTCGGCGGCGAGATGATCGACCGGATCGCACCGGCCGTCGCCGGGCTCGCCGGCAAGGACGCCCTCGCCGCCTTCGCCGGGGCCTACCGGGAGTACGCCCTCCAGCACCCCGGGCGGTACGCGGCCGGGCAGCTCCGTATCGACCAGGACGTCGCCGTCGACTCCGCCGCGCTGCGCCGCACCGCCGAGATCACCCACGGCATGCTCCGCGCCTACGGCCTCGCCGAACCCGACCTCACCGACGCCGTCCGTCTGCTGCGCAGCACCTTCCACGGGTACTGCGCGCTGGAGGCAGGCGGCTCGTTCGGCGCACCCCGGGACGTACAGCGGTCGTGGGAGAAGGCGATCGACGCGCTGCACCTGGCGCTGACGCACTGGCCCCGCGAGGAGGCCTGACCCGGCTCCCCGCGCGGCGGCCTCAGTCCGGCGGGCTCCCGGTGCCCAGCGCCTGGACATCCCCGTACGACGGTGTCCTCCCCCGGGGCGTACGCCCTTCGCGGATCTCCGTCACCGTCTCCAGCGCCGCGCCGAGCGCCGCCGGTACAGCGGCGAGCCCAGGCTGACCCGGCGCACGCCCGGATCGGCCGGCCGGGGGACGGTCGGGCAGACCGGCGAGTAGAGGATGTCGAGGGGGGCGTCGAGGCGGGAGACGAGGTCGGCGATCGAGGCTGGGATCCCGGCCCTTCGGCAGCGGCCGAACCGTGGCCGACGCCGGGACCGGGCCGCTCAGCCCGCTGCCGTGGCCGCCCGCTCCCCCTCGCTGCGCTCCACGCAGAACTCGTTGCCCTCCGGGTCCGCGAGCAGGGCCCACCCGGTGCCGTCGGGCCTGCGCATGTCGGAGACCAGCGTGGCGCCGAGGGCGAGGAGCCGCTCGACTTCCTCTTCCCGGGTGCGGTCCTGCGGCTGGAGGTCGAGGTGGACCCGGTTCTTGACGGTCTTGGCCTCCGGCACGGTGACGAAGAGCAGGCCCGCGCCCTCGATCAGCGCCTCCTCGTCGCCGGGCTTGTCGTCCTCGTGGCGGGGCAGGCCGAGCACCTCGGACCAGAAACCGGCGAGGGCGTAGGCGTCGGAGCAGTCGATCGTCACATGGCGGATGGCAGAAGTCATGCGGGGATTGTTGTGCACGCCATGCCACGCGGCAACGCAGTAACCCCCCGTGGAAACCCCCACGGAACGCCGCGCGCGGCCCGCTGCGGAAGCCGCGCGAGGCAAGCGCGGGAATTCTCTTCCGTCACGGCAACCCTTTCCCGCCCCGGTGGCAACAACAGGCCATGACAACTGCACGACGCACAACGCGCCACCGCCGCATCCGCGCGGCCCGCAAGCCCGCGATCGGCGCCCTGGCCGCCGCCGGGGTGCTCGCCGGCGCGTGGTACGCCACCGCCGGGGCCGCGACGACCACCGCCTCGAACCTCACCCCCACCACCACCGCCGTGGCCCTCACCGCCAAGTTCCCCTACCTGTCGGCCGGGTACAACAACACGCGCGAGTGGACGCGGACGACGACCGCGGCGGCCCCCAACGGCACGTTGCGGGTGGCCTGGCCCGCCTCGGACGGCATCCATGTCACCCCGCTGACCGCCGCCGGGAAGCGCTCGGGCGCGGACACGGTCGTCAAGGGTGCCAAGGAGGTCGGCGGCCTGGTCGCGCACAACAACGGCTTCGCGCTGCTCACCCGCGTCTCCGACTCCAACAAGTGGAAGGAGACGGCGGCCGCGATCATCCGGTACACGAACGGCAAGCAGACCTTCCGCACCAAGCTCACCGGCACCGCGTCGAACGACACGGCCCCGCTGCTCGACGGCCAGCTCACCTGGAACGGCACCAAGTACGGTGCCTACTTCGTCGTGCACGGCGCGGGCGGCTTCGCCGACGGGCACTACGGCGACAAGCTGACGTACATCAGCGCCAAGGGCGCCAAGCTCAGCGGCGGCTGGGGGTGGGGCTGCAGCCACAACGAGGGCATCGCGCTGCACGCCGAGACGACCGGCGCGTTCACCTCCCTGTGCTTCGACGACTGGCGCTCCGGGCTGTTCGTCTCCACGAAGATCGGCGCCCCGGACGTCGCTCCGGTCGTGCAGCGCGAGCAGTGCTGGGCCGGTTACTGCGGCGGTACGTTCCCGGGCCGTACCGGCGACCTCGTGAAGTCCTCCACCGGCCGGTACGCCACCGCGTTCGCCTCGCGCGGCGCCGCCTCCGCGAAGAAGAACCCGGACGACTCCAGCGGGCGCGGCTGGACCGTCAAGCCGAAGACCAGCACCCACCAGGTCGCCGTCGCCTTCATGAAGAACCGCAACTCCGGCCCCGGCAAGGCGGTCTACCTCACGAGCGCGGCCGGCACGGAGAACGTCAACGTCCACATCGCCCCGTACGGCAAGAACCGGCTGCTGCTGTCCTGGGAGTCCCTGAAGAACGCCAAGTGCTCCTCCGGCACCTGCACCGGCACCTTCACCGGCACCCATCTGCGTCTCATCGACTGGAACGGCAAGTTCCAGAGCGCGGACAAGGTGGTGAGCACCCGCATCACCGGTGACATCGCGGTCCTCAAGGACGGGACGCTGACCTGGGCGTACGCCCCGGTGACCCCGACGTACGCCAAGCCGCTCAACGGTGCCTCGCCGACCACGAAGACCCTGCGGATCGCCCGCCTCAAGCCCTGACCCGTACGGCGTCCCCCGACAGGGTCACCCGGACCTCGGGGCCACCGCTCCAGCGCACCCGGATCCCGTCCGGCCCCTCCGCCCGCACGGAAACCGTCTCCTCCAGGGGGACGGTTTCCGGCGCGGCGGTGAGCCGGGCGAGCGCGACGAAGAGGGTGCCGCCGTCTCCCGTGGTACCGGTGAGGGAGCCGTCCAGACCGTGAACCGGGACGAGTTCCGCCCGTACGCCGTCGCCGGCCGCCCAGCCCGTCACCCGCACGGACGTCCCCGGCTCCGCCCCCTCCACGCGATGCGCCCGCACCTCCGTCGCCCCGCGCGCCAGCACGACGCTGGTGACCCGGGCCCCGCCGCCCGCGGTGTGCCGCGAGGCCACCCAGCCGTCCCCGGCGCCGAGCGGCTCGATACCCGTACGACTCGGGTCTCCCCCGACGATCACACTGTTGTCGTACGACGGTGAGGGCGCCGATGTGGGCGCCGGTGGGGGCACCGTCACCGTCGAGTACGCCAGCCGGGTGTAGTACGGGTCGTAGCGGACGTCCTCGCTGCCGTGGTTGTGCAGCCTGACCACGCCGTCCGCACGCGTCGACTGCAGCAGCCAGTTGGGCGCGGCGACCGGTGTCACCGCGTCCTCCCGTTCCGCCGGGCCCGGCTCCTCCGCCGCCGTCCACACGTCGTGGTCCGGGGGCAGCAGCAGGCCGAGGAAACCCTTGCTCGCCCAGTAGGGGGAGGCGGGACCCGAGTAGCCCTGGAGGACGGCGGGGTCGGGGCCGTGCCAGCCGAGGGTGAGCAGCCCGCGTTCGTCGACGGCGCCCCGTTCCAGGAAGTACTTCAGGGCGCCCGAGGCCAGTCGGCGTGTCTCGCCGGGCGGCAGCGGGGTGTGGCCGGTGAGGGCGCCCAGCCACAGGGGGGCGGTGGTCGCGAAGCGGTAGGTGAGGGAGCGGCCCTGGTGCATGGGGGCGCCGTCGCCGCCGAACAGCCGGGCGTAGTCGGCGAGGTGGGCCTCCAGCCGACCACCGTATACAGACAGCAGTCGACTGTCGTCCGCGAGCCATGCGTGCAACACCGGATACAGGTGCATCGCCCAGCCGTTGTAGTAGTCGTACTTCCGGCCGTCGCCGTCCGTGTACCAGCCGCCGCCGACGTACCACTGCTCGATCCGCTCCAGACCGCGGTCGATCGCCTTGCCGGACGCCTCGGTCTCGTGGCCGATCTCCTGGAGGAAGCCGCCGACCGTGACGGGGAACAACTCCCAGTTGCAGGGCCAGGGTTCGGCGGTCAGCGCGTCGCCGAGCCAGTCCGCGGCCCGCTGCCGTACGGCGTCGTCCAGCCGGTCCCAGAGCAGGGGGCGGGTCAGCCGCAGCGCGAGGGCGATCGACGCGGCCTCGACGAGCGGCTGGCTGCGGTCCTCGATGCGGGGCCAGACGCCCGAGACACCGGCCGCGAGTCCGTCCGCGTATCGCTGCAGGGCCGTCTCGTCGCGGCGGAAGGCGGCCAGCAGCAGGGTGCGGGCGTATCCCTCCAGTCCGTCGGAGAGGCGGCCCGACCAGCTCTGCCGGTCGCCGGGGAAGTGGTAGAGGGCCTGGTCCTCGGTGGCGTACGGCTCCACCGCGGCGAGCAGGGCGTCGGCGGCCGCCTCCCAGTGGGCGCGGGTGTAGCCGGTACGGGGGCTGAGGACGGGGTCGGCGGGCGGCAGGTGCATCGGCGTTTTCTCTCTCGGCACGCGGTGGGTCGGGACCTGGTGGGACCTGGTCCCGTAGGGGTCAGGCAGCCCTGGGGGCGTCCCGGTTCCGGTCGGGGCGCCCCCAGGAGTTCATCCCACCCGCACGGTGCCCCTGGGCACCAGGTGCTGGGCGACGAGTTCGTCGCGGACCAGGCCCGCGTAGACCGTGGCTCCGTACACGGAGGTGTGCGTGTTGTCGCGTTTCTCGTTGTACAGGTAGAGCACCTTGGAGCCCTCCACGCCCAGGGATTCCACCAGCGCCTTGGTGCTGGCGGTGAGGTCGATCAGCGGTACGTCCTGTTCGGCGGCGACCGAGCGGATCACCGCCGGGTGGTCCACGCCGAGTCCGTTGACCAGCAGGGCCGTCGGGTTGTTCAGCGTGCCGTCGGCGTTGAACCAGCGGCGCACGATCGGGGTGACGAGGACCGGCCTTCCGCCCTTCTCCCGTACCCCCGCCACCAGTGTCCCGAGGTTCGTGCGGTACGTCACCTCGTCGGTCGTCTTGTCGTTGTGCGCGAGCTGGATCAGGACCGGGTCGCCGGGGCGGATCAGCGGCTGGACAGTGGCCCACAGTTGCGGGTTCTGCAGGTAGGTGACCGTACTTTCCCCGGAATCCGCGTAGTTGGCGACGGAGGCGCCCCTGCGCAGGTACTGCGGCAGTTCCTGGCCCCAGCCGGTGTAGGGCTCGCCGGGCTGGTCGCACACGGTGGAGTCGCCGACGAGGAAGATCTGCCGGGCGTGCCGGGCGGGGGTGACCCGGATGTCCGCGAGGGCGGGTGCCGTGCCGCCGAGTACCAGGTCCAGTCCGGGGGTTCCCTCGGCGCCCGTCGGTTCGCCCTCCGGCGTACGGACGTTGACGGTGAAGCTGCGGACGACGTGTTCGCCGGCCGGGACGGCGGTCTCGGCGAGCAGCGCCCGCCGGGTCTCCCCGCTGACGGAGGTGCTGGAGTCGGCGTCGCCGCCGAGGACGACCCGGACGTCGTAGGTGCCGGGCGGGACGTCGAAGTGGCAGGCGCCGGCGGTGCAGTGGTCGATGCCGAGGGGCGCGGGACGGTGCTCGTGCGCCCGGGCGGAGGCGGGGACGGCCGTCAGGACGGCGGTCAGTGCCAGCGCCGCCGGCAGGGCGATGTTGAAACGTCTCACTCGGGGCTCCTCCGTCACGGCGGCAGTCCTGGCGGCTGGACCGTACCGCCTTCGGCAAGCGCTTTCTAGATCCTGTACCGATTTCATGAGATTGCCAACCTCCCGCGAGTGAAAGCCCTTTCGCGAAATCGATTCAACTGTCACTCTCTCCCACACCCGCACACCCCACACCTCCCGAAGGAGGCTCCCCCCATGTCCGGATCCGACAGTCACCCGGTCCGACGCCGCACCTTCGTCCTCTCCGCCGCGGCCGCGGCCGGTTCGGCCGCCCTCGCCGGCCCACTCGCCTCCCCCGCCTCCGCCGCGAGCTTCGGCTGGAGCGACGACGGCTCGAACTACGTCGTCGACACCGGCGCGAGCCTGGTCTTCAAGGTCAGCAAGACCAACGGCGACCTGACCTCGCTCGTCCACAAGGGCATCGAGTACCAGGGCTACGACGGCAAGAACTCCCACATCGAATCCGGCCTCGGCACCTCGACGGTGACGATCGGCCAGTCCGGTCCGACGATCCTGATCTCGGTCGCCTACGGCACACTCAGGCACTACTACGCGGCCCGCAGCGGCGAGAACAACATCTACCTGTGGACCAACAAGGCCGACACCTCCGTCTCGGCCACCCGCTACATCCTGCGCGTGAAGACGGGCCTGTTCCTCAACGACGAGCCCGACTCCTACACGTACACGTCCTCCACCATCGAGGCCTCGGACGTGTTCGCGAAGTCGGACGGCCAGACCCGCTCCAAGCACTACTCCAAGGTGCGCGTGATCGACTACAACTACGTCGGATGGTCTACAGGATCCGTCGGACTGTGGATCGTCCGCAGCAACCACGAGAAGGCCTCGGGCGGCCCCTTCTACCGCTCCCTGCTGCGCCACCAGAGCGCCGACGGCGGCGGCCTGTACGAGATCCTCTACTACGGCGAGAACCAGACCGAGGCCCAGCGCTTCGGCCTCCAGGGCCCCTACGTCATCGCCTTCACGGACGGCGGCGCGCCCTCCTCGTCCCTCTATCCGGGCACCCTGACCACGTCCTGGGCCGACTCCCTCGGCATCTCCGGGTACGTCGCCGCGAGCGGGCGGGGCCGGGTGGCCGGCGTCGGCATCAGCGGACGGAACACGGCGTACCCGTACACGGTCGGGCTCGCCAACTCGGCCGCCCAGTACTGGGGGTCGGCACGGGCCTCGGACGGCTGGTTCTCCATCGGCGGGGCACTGCCGGGGACGTACACACTGACCGTCTACAAAGGCGAGTTGGCTGTATACAGTACACAGGTGACCGTATCCGCCGGCGGGACGACCACCCTCAACACGATCACCATCCCGTCCTCCAACGACCCGGCCAACGCCGGCGCGATCTGGCGGATCGGCGACTGGAACGGCACGCCCGGCGGCTTCAAGAACGCCGACCTGATGACGTACGCGCATCCCTCCGACGTACGGGCCGCCTCCTGGACCGGGAACGTGGTCATCGGCAGCGGCACCGAGACGTCCGCCTTCCCCTGCTACCTGTGGAAGGACGTCAACAGTGGCATCATCGTCTACTTCCGGCTGACCGCCGCCCAGGCCGCCGCAGCGCACACCCTGCGCATCGGCGTGACGACGGCCTACGCCAACGGCCGGCCGCAGATCGTCGTCAACGACGCCTGGACGTCGGCCGTCCCCTCCCCGCCCACCCAGCCGAGCACCCGGTCGCTGACCGTGGGCTCCTACCGGGGCAACAACCACACGTTCACCTACAGCGTCCCGGCGTCGGCCTGGCTGACGGACACCAGCGCCTACAACCAGCTGAGGATATATGTGGCGAGCGGTTCGGGGACGACGTCCTTCCTCAGCGCGGGCACGTCGATCGACGCGATCGACCTGCTCGCCTGACATCACGTCATGAACTCTGTGTCCACTGCTGGTTCGTACCGCCGTTGCACGTGTAGGTGATGATCGCGGCCGAGTTGGCGGTGGACGCGCCGTTCACGTCGAGGCATTCGCCGCTGGCCCGGGACTTGATGTTCACGTAGCTGCCGCTGGTGGTCACGGACCACTGCTGGGTGGTGGCCGAGGAGTCGCAGTTCTCCTGGGAGACGGTGCTGGCGTTCTCCTGCACGCACAGGGAGCTGTGGCGGGCGACCAGCTGGTAGTAGCCGCTTCCGACGGACTTGAACCAGTACTTCTGGTTGTTGCCGCCGTTGCAGGTGTACTGCTTGATCTGGGTGCCCTGCCACAGCGACTGGCTGGTCACGTCGGCACACTTGGAGGAGTGCCGGGCGACCAGCGTGTTGTAGGTGGCGCTGGTGCCGGTCACCGTCCCGGCGGCCGTGTCCACGGTGACCTCCGGGTACCAGGACATGGACAGGGTCGTCGAGGTCGGGAAGGTCAACGGCAGCCACACGTAACGGGAGTCGTTGACGGTGCCGCTGAAGGAGTTGCCCCAGCGGTCGCCCATGTAGAGGTACGACGTCCCCGAAGTGCCCTGGACCGGAAGGACGTACGCGGTCTGCGAGCCGTAGGCGGTGGAGTCGCCGACGTTCGTCATCGACGTCCATGGGCCGGACAGGCTCGTCGCGGTGGCGTACTGCTGCTGGTTGGGGTTCCAGCCGGTCGCGCCCGAAGTCAGCATGAAGTAGACGCCGCCCCGCTTGAACAGAGCCGGCGCCTCACGGTGGCCGCCCGCCCAGGGGTTCGCGACGAGGCTGTCGATGGCCGTGTAGTCGGCGGTGAGCTTGTAGATGTGCAGGTCGTAGTTCTCGTTGGCGGCGGAGATCATGTAGCCGGTTCCGTCGGTGTCGACGAAGGTCGTGATGTCCCGGGACATGTGCGAGCCGAGCGGGCGGAAGCTGCCCTGGTAGGTGTAGGTCCCGTCGACGGTGTC
Source organism: Streptomyces sp. T028 (assembly GCF_048159505.1). Classification (NCBI taxonomy): domain Bacteria; kingdom Bacillati; phylum Actinomycetota; class Actinomycetes; order Kitasatosporales; family Streptomycetaceae; genus Streptomyces; species Streptomyces sp. T028. Next base: position 89,410 of record NZ_JBLRVZ010000011.1, on the reverse strand, counting down.
GGAGACGGCGACGGCCGCGCGGGCCTCGCTGTAGTCGGTGCCGTTCTCCTTGTGCATCCACATCACGAACTTGCCGGTGGACGCGTTGTAGACGACCTTGGGCCGCTCGATGTAGGCGGTGCCGAGCTCGGAGGCGCTGGACTGGGTCAGGACATGGTTCCTGAACTCCCAGTTCTTCAGGTCGGTGGAGCGGTAGGCGTCCACGTACCGGAAGGTGTTGTCCGCGTTGCGGTCCTCACCGAACCAGTAGTAGTAGCTGCCGACCTTGATGACACCGCCGCCGTGCGCGTGCACGACAGCGCCGGAAGTGTCGGTGAACTGGACGCCGTTGGGGACGGTCACGGCCGCCGCCTGGGCGGGGCCGGCGGTGGCGAGTGCGCCGGCCAGCGCCAGACAGAGGGCGAGCAGGGTGGCGTACACACGTCTCATGGGGATACCTCTCGGGGAACGGCCACCTTCACGGGACTACAGGTGTGTTCGGGGCTGTGGGGGTGTTCGGGAGTGTGGGGGTGTTCGGGACTGCGGGGGCGTTCGGGACTGCGAACAACATGTGGAATGACGAACGCCGAAAAGGTAAGGGTGTGTTACCAGCGGGTCAACGGGTCGGACGGGACTTGACAGAAAGCCTTTTCCGGAGGGGGCCCGGCGGGACCCGGACGATTCCGGCGCGGCACAGAATTTCTGTTATCGGCGGTGACCCCGTAGCGTCTCCGACCCGTGCGCACCCCCCTCCACACCTCAGCAGCGGCCGCCGGGGCCCTCGCGGCCGTCGCCGCCCTCCTGGCCACCGCTCCCCCGGCCGTGGCCGCCGGCGCCCGGGACGTCACCGCCGACGTACTCGCGAACCGGGACGTGACCCTCACCGGCGACACGGTGATCAGCGTTCCCTCCGGGACGACGACGTACGACGGCGTCCTGCGCGGCGAGGGCACGCTCACCGTCCGCGGCGGCGGAACACTGGTCCTCACCAAGGACAGCGACTTCACCCTGCCGAAGGCCCGGCAGCGGCAGGTCGTGCGCACGCAGGGCGGCAACCACCCGTACACGACGGTCACCCGCCCCGACCCGCCCGCGATCACCGTCGAACGCGGCACGACCCTGCAGTACGGCACCGGCGGCGGCACCGGACTGATCGGCCACTTCCCCTACAACACCCCCGGATACCAGCTCAACCAGCTCAACATCCGCGTCGACGGCACCCTCCGCCTGTCGCTCACCCGCACCTTCAACATCGGCACCATCAGCGGCTCCGGCCTGGTCACCCAACCCCGCAACATGTGGGGCACCCTCGACCTGGCGGGCACGCACCCCTTCTCCGGGGTCATCGACAACGGCACCGGCATGGCCGTCGGCCGCCCCGAGTACCCCGTGGCACTGCCCAGCGCCCGCGCCGTCCTCAACCAGGGCTCCTGGATCATCGACACCCCGCTGAACCAGACGATCACCCTGCGCCAGGACTTCTACCAGCGGGAGTACGGCAGCGACGTCAACGTCCACAGCCGGCCCGGCAGCAAGGTCGTCCTCACCGGGCAGTACAGCTACAGCGACCGGGGCGGGGACACGCATCCGTCGCTGAGCGACTCGGGCCTCAACTGGCGTGCGATTCCTCATCAGTTGAACAAGCGGGGCACCAACATCGAGGGTGCGGACGTCCGGTGGGGCGACGGCACCACACACCGCATCTTCATGCCGGGCACCAAGGACACCGTCTACATCAATCTGCACGAGCGCAGCGGACGCCGGTCGCTGCTGACGTTCGACTACAACGGGCCGGTGACGCTCGGCGCCCCGATCGGCGGCGGCCAGTACCACGACACGCTCGCCGCACCCGGCGCCGGGGACATCGTCATCGCCGGCACCAGGGGGAACGACGTCACCTTCGCGGCCGCCCAGCACTACGACGGCTCCACGACCGTCGAGAAGGGCGCGGTGCTGCGACTGGGCTCGGGGGCGGCGGGCGGTGACGGTTCCCTGCTCACCGGCACGGCGCGGCGGCGGATCGTGAACAACGGGACGCTGGTCGTGCGGAACACCACGACTCCCGTCTCCCTGTCGGGGATCGGCGGCAGCGGCGCGCTCGTCCAGTCCGGGGCGGCGACCACGACCCTCACCGGGTCCTCCGTGACGTACACCGGGACGACGACGGTCCGCAGGGGAACCCTGGCCCTGCGGAACGGGGCGAGTCTCGCCAACAGCCGTGCGGTGCGGCTGACTTCGGCCGGCTCGCGGCTGGACACGGGCGGCTCGGCGTTGCGGGTGATGAGCACGCTCGACGGCAAGGGCACGGTGAAGGGGGCCGTGACCAACGCGGGCGTGGTCGCGGGCGCGTTGACGGTGAGCGGTGACTACGCCCAGAGCGACGAGGGGCAACTCGTGCTGGGTGATGTGCCGTTGAAGGTGGGCGGTCGGGTGCGGCTGGGCGGGGGGCTCGACCTTTCGAAGGCCGCGAAGGCTGCGAAGGCTGCGAAGGCAGAAGAAGGGGCGAAGGCAGAAGAAGGGGCGAAGGAGATCACCGTGCTCGACCACACCGGGCGCGGGGCGGTCTCCGGCACCTTCGACGGGCTGCGGGAGGGCGCCCGGGTGCAACTCGCCGACGCCGTCTACCGGATCAGCTACCGGGGCGGTGACGGCAACGACGTGGTGCTCACCGCCGACAGCAGGAGCGCCTCTCCCTCCGCCACCCGCAAGTCGTCCGCTTCCGGCGACGTGGCGGCCAGGACCCACAGCGCGAGCACCGGGATGAGCAGCGGGATGGGGTGGTGGCCGTATGTGCTCGCCGCGGGGCTGCTCGCCGGACTCGGGATGCCGATGACGCTGCGGAGACGGGCCAGGCCCCGCCGAGGAGGCGGGCGGCACGCGGGGTAGGGAGTGCCCGAAGGCCACCGCCGCGGTGCGGTCGACGGCGGAAGGGCCGACCACCGCTACCTGCCGCTGGGCGCCTCCGGGAATCCCACCCGCGGGGCCAGGGAGCGCGCCTCCGCCGCCCACCGGCCGAGGAAGGCGAGCGTCAACCCCCGCTCGTGGTAGCGCAGTTCGGCCGACACCGTCCGCTCGCCGCCGTAGTCCAGCTGTGGGTGGCCGGCGCGGGCGAGCATACGGGCCGTGAGCCAGTCGTACTTCACTGCCGACGCGCACACCGCGAGCCGCACAAGGCGCTCGTCGCCGCGCCAGCCGCTCTCCCGCAGGCCGTGCAGGTACGCGTCGTAGGCGGAAGCCGCGTACTCGGGGAGGCGGGCAGCGGGCAGGAAGAGGTCGAAGACCGTGTCCGGGAGGTAGTTGCCGAGGTCCTCGCCGAGCGCGCCGTCGCCCGCGAACGCCCAGTCGAACGCCACGGACTCCGCACCGTCCGACGAGCGGACGTTCGCCGGCCACATGTCGAGATGACTGAAGGCGCGCGGGAGGCTCTCCATGATGTCGAGGAACCAGTCCCGGTCGTGGTGCAGCCGGACCATGTCGGTGCGCAGGCCGGGCGGGAAGTGGTCGCGGACCAGGGGCTGCCGCCAGGCCTCGTCGTCGTCGAGGAGTTCCTGGCCGAGGGTGTTCTTCCCGACGTACTGGCGCAGGAAGCGCCGGGTCAGCCAGGGCTGGTCGACGGGCGGTGCCGCACCCTGGGCGCGGCCCAGCCGGTGGAGGTGTTCGATGTGCCGGGTGAGCGGCCAGGCCGTGGCGGGTTCGCCGACGACGTGTTCCAGCCACAGTGCGAGGTCTCCGTCCGGCCGCTCGACGCAGGCCAGCAGACGGGGGGCGCGGACGCCGTACGGCTGCCAGCGCGCGTCCAGGCCGGAGGCGTAGACCTCGGCCTCGCGCCGCCAGTAGTTCCAGTGCCGCGGGTCGTCCGAGGCGGCCCAGGCGCCGTCCGTTCCCTTGGCGCGGGTGAGGATCTTGAGCACCGCCGAGCGGTCCCCGGCCGAGACGGTCCAGACACCGCCGGTGACACCGTTCATCGGGTTGTGCGTGAGCGGGGTGAGCCGGGCGGATCCGCGGGGGGCGCCGAGCAGCTCGCCGGCTTCCGCGTGGACGAGGTCGGTGTCGGACGGCATCCGCCAAGGCTAGCGGGGCTCTCTCCCACATGGTGGGCGATCTGTTCACGGGATGGACGGAGCGGGCCTCTGTACCGCCGCTTCGACTAGCGTCGTGACATGACCAGCGACACCCCTTCCCCCGACGGCGCCCCTTCCCCGTACGGCGCCCCGCTCGCCGAGGCCCTCGCCGCCGGAACCGTCGTCCTCGACGGCGGCATGTCCAACCAGCTGGAGTCCGCCGGGCACGACCTGAGCGACGAGCTGTGGTCCGCGCGGCTGCTGGCCGAACGGCCCGAGGCGATCACCGAGGCGCACCTCGCCTACTTCGAGGCGGGCGCGAACGTCGCGATCACCTCCAGCTACCAGGCCACCTTCGAGGGCTTCGCCAAGCGTGGCATCTCGCACGAAGAGGCCGCCCGGCTGCTGGCGCTGAGCGTGGAACTGGCCCGGGAGGCCGCGCGTCAGGCCCGGGACAAGGGGATCACGCAGCCGCTGTGGGTGGCCGCGTCGGTGGGGCCGTACGGCGCGATGCTCGCGGACGGCTCCGAGTACCGGGGCCGCTACGGGCTGAGCGTGGCGGAGCTGGAACGCTTCCACCGGCCCCGTCTGGAGGTCCTGGCCGCCGCGGCGCCCGATGTGCTGGCGCTGGAGACCGTGCCCGACGCCGACGAGGCCGAGGCGCTGCTGCGCGCGGTGCGGGGGCTGGGAATGCCGGTCTGGCTTTCGTATACCGTCGACGGTGGACAGACGCGTGCCGGTCAGCCACTGGATACCGCGTTCGCCCTGGCCGCCGACGTCGACGAGGTGATCGCGGTCGGCGTCAACTGCTGCGCACCCGAGGACGTCGACTCCGCCGTCGCGACCGCCGCCCGGGTCACGGGCAAGCCGGTCGTCGTCTATCCCAACAGCGGAGAGGCCTGGGACGCCCGGGCCCGCGCCTGGAAGGGCCACTCCTCCTTCGCTCCCGAGCAGGTCCTCGGCTGGCGGGACTCGGGTGCGCGGCTGATCGGTGGCTGCTGCCGGGTGGGCCCCGAGGCGGTGGCGTCGATCGCGCGGACCCTGCGAACGGCGTAGTTCCACCGCCCGCACCTGCGGACACTGCTAGCCTCCGCTCGTGGAAACCGGTTGCTGCCGGTGTTTCCGAAGGGGAGGGGCGGGATGACGAGAAAAAGCGCGGACGCGGCGCGCAGCACCATCCGTGACGTGGCGGCCCGGGCGGGGGTGTCCGCCTCGACCGTGTCGCGGGTGCTCGGCGGGGTGTATCCGGTGAGCACCGAGACCCGTACACGGGTGCTGCAGGCCGTCGGCGAACTGGACTACGTCGCCGACGCCCGCGCCAAGGCGGTCGCGGGGGCCGGGACGCCCACCCTGGCGTTCGTGCTGGAGGACATCACCGGGCCGTCGTTCGCCCACATGGCCCACGGTGTCGAACGCGAGGCGCACCGGCTCGGCCATCTGTGCCTGGTGTGCAGCACGGAGGGCGACGTGGGCCACGAGCTGGACTTCGTCGAGACGATGCGGGCCCAGCGGGCCACCGCCGTGATCCTGGTCGGCGGCGGCGCCGACACCCGGGAGTACCGCGAACGCACCCGCCGCATGGCCGACTCACTGGCGTCGGCGGGATCCCGGCTGGTGCTGTGCGGGCGCCCGCCGCTCGGCCCGGGCGCGCCGGTGACGGTCGTCGAGTACGACAACGAGGGCGGCGCCTTCGCCCTCGTCGCCCACGTCCTGGCCCAGGGCCACCGCCGGGTGCTGTTCCTCGGCGGCAAGCCGGACCACACCACGGCGCTGGGCCGGGAGCGCGGGTACACCGAGGCCCACCGGGCGCGGGGCGTCGAGGTGGACCCGGCGCTGGTGCTGCACGGCGACTTCACCCGTGACACCGGGCATCGTCTGGTGCGTCAGGCCCTGGAGCAGGGTCTGGACTTCACGGCGGTCGTCGCCGCCACCGACATGGTCGCGGCGGGGGCGCTGACCGCCCTGCACGAGGCCGGCCTGGACGTGCCGGGCGATGTTTCTCTCACCGGTTACGACGACATTCCCTTCGCCCGCGACCTGAGTCCCGCCCTGACCACGGTGCACGTCCCCTACGAGGAGCTCGGCCGCCTGGCGGTCCGCACGGTGCTGGGCCGCTCCCCGAACGCGCCGGGCGAGCATCTGCTGCTGGGCACGCACGTGGTGGTGCGGGACTCGGTGGCGGGGGTGGGAAAGGGTTCGGCGGCGGCCAGGTGAAACCCCGGGCCACCGGTCACCGCGTCACCACCGTCCCTGCGGTCACTGCGGTCACTGCCGTCGCTGCCGTCGCTGCCGTCACCGGCGTCGCACTCCCCCGGCCCTGCTCAGCCACCGCACCGCCGACCTGAGCTCCGTACGGCGCACGACACGGCCGCCGGCCGACGGGTCCGGCGGCCCGGTCACCGAGGGCTCCTCGGGGGAGGTTCCGGCCACCGCCCACAGCGCCAGCTCCGCGTCGCGTGGCCCGTACGCCGTGTACGGCGCCGCGTCGCCCTCGCCGAAGACCCGTACGGGATGCCGGGCGTCCCACGCCTCCCATCCCGGATCGCCCGTCGCCGCGAACCGCACCCACGCGGTGTGCATGGCGTCGGCCAGTTCCTGCGGGGCGCCCTCCCCGGCGAGCTTCGCGGACTCGGGGGTGTAACCGGTGTCGAAAACGAACCCGAGTTCCAGCGCGTGGCAGGCGCCGAGGCCGGGACGGAGCGAGGTCCAGGCGAACTCGTAGCCGTACGACGTCCCGGGGCGGGCGTCGGCCAGGCGCTGCAGCGGCAGGCGCAGCAGGTGGTCGGTGACCAGCTGGCCGACGATCTCGGTGGTGCCGGCCTCGGGGTGCAGGGCGCGGTAGCCGCGCGGCACCTCGTGGCCGCAGTGGCAGCGGGCCATGGCGCCGGCGAGGGCGACGGCGCCGAGCCGGTCGACGCGTTCCAGCAGGCCGCCCGGGACGAGCCAGAGCCGGTACTCGTCGCGGGTCCAGCCGAAGAGGAGGTCGGTGCCGAGGGCGGCGTCGCCGTCGACGAGGGCTTCCAGCGGGTCGCGCGGGACCAGGTCGCCGTCGACGACGATGCCGAAGGCGGGACCGCCCAGGACCGGGCTGCTGAGTCTGCCGATGTCGGCCTGGGTGCGCAGCAGCAGGTCGCGGTCGACGGCGGCGAAGGCTTCTGCGGTGGCGGGGATCCTCAGCCGGTTCGCCATCCGGCGCACCATGCGGCGTACCTTGTCCCGTTCGAAGGCCTCGGGCGGCCCGCTCTGCAGGACGGCCCGCCGGAAGAGCCCCTGGGCCTGCGGGGCGGCGATCAGCGCGCCGGTGCTGATGGCGCCGGCGGACTGCCCGGCCAGGGTGACCCTGTCGGGGTCGCCGCCGAAGTCCCTGATGGACCGGTGGACCCATTGCAGCGCGGCGAGTTGGTCGCGCAGGCCCGGGTTGGCGGGAGCGTCGGGAAACAGTCCGTAGCCCTCCACTCCCAGCCGGTAGTTGATCGAGACGAACACGATTCCGTCGCGCGCGAAGTGCCGTCCGTCGTACACCGGAACGGCCGAGGATCCCCTGGTCAGGGCCCCGCCGTGCAGCCACACCAGGACGGGGAGGCGGCCGTCGGGGCCGGGTTCGGGGGTCCAGACGTTGAGGTTGAGACAGTCGTCGCCGGGCACGACGGGGTCGGACAGGTACTGGGCGAAGGCGTCGGAGTACGGCGGTTTCGGCGGCGTCGGCCCGAAGCCGCCCGCGTCGCGCACCCCGTCCCAGGGTTCGGGCGGCTCGGGCGGCCGGAACCGGCGGAGGCCGAAGGGCGGGGCGGCGTACGGGATGCCCCGGAACACCGCGACGCCGCGCTCGTACCTGCCGCGTACCGCCCCGTAAGGGGTTCTGACCACGGGGTTCGCCTGGTCTGCCGTCATGCGCCCACCAGCCCTTCGCCGCCTCGTGCACCGGTAACACAAGAGCACCACACCACCGGGGGGTATTCCGGTGCACGAGGCGGGAAAAGGGCTATTTGGCGTACATCAGCGTGCCGAAGCCGAGCTGGTCGTAGCCGCCGCTGGTGGAGCCGTAGTCACCGCCGCCGCCCTCGGGGGCGACGAGGTTGTAGTACATCTGCGAGATGTACTTGTCGTCCAGGTACAGCCGCCGGTTGTAGTGGAAGTGGAGCATGGCCCACACCGGGCGGATCTGGCCGCGGCTGCCGGAGCCGATCACGGTCTGCGACTGCTGGGAGCAGTTCGTGCCGCTGCCCCAGGTGTAGGTGGTGTACGGGACGTCCAGGCCCAGGTTGTACTTGGCGACGTACTGGGCCGCTTTGAAGAACCTCCTGCTGTCGTAGCTGTACAGGTCGTCGCCCTGGTTCCAGGCCATCTCGCAGATCGCGCCCATCTGCCCCATGCCCATGATGGTGTGGCCCTGGTCACGGCCGGACTCCTGCCACTGGCCGAGGTCGTAGCCGTCGACGCCGCTGTACAGGAACGGCACCGCGTTCTGGATGGAACCGTTTCCCGCGCCGGTCTTGAAGTAGTTGACGGCCTGGTCGTACTTGGCGGCGTCGTCGGTGAGGATCCCGATGGCCATGACCGAGGCCATGTTGCACAGGTCCCAGTTGGCCCAGTAGTTGGTGATGCAGGCGCCGTTGTGCTGGGTGAGGAACTGGTTGTTGAGCGGGTAGAAGACGTTGACCATCATCTGCTGGAACGCGGCCAGGTCGAACCCCGCGTAGCCGCGCATGAGCTCGGCGGCCTGGCAGAACGTCCAGCCGTAGATGCCGGCGGCGAGGAACCGGTCGGCGTTGCCCTGGATGGACGTGAGGGTGTCCGCCCAGGCGTTGAGGATGCGGACGGCGCAGTCCGCGTTGGCGCTGGTGCCGCCGACGACCCAGCGCAGGGCGTTCTGGTAGGCGGCGGCGATGTCGTTGTAGAGGAGGCCGTAGTTCTCGGGGTAGCCCGAGCCTCGGTAGACGGTGGCCTGCGGGTTGGGGGTCCAGGTGGACGCCGAGTGGGAGTTGGCGGTCAGCCGGTTCCAGCCGGACAGCCAGGGGTCGGTGCCCGCGGCGACCCTGACCTTGGCGCGGTTGATGTCGCCGGCGTTGTGCAGCATGCCGGGGTGGGTGAAGGTCGCGGGGGCCGCGTCCGCCGTGGTGGCGGCGACCGCCGTAGTGACGGCAGACGCAGCACCCAGTGCGACGGCCGCGGTGAGGCCGCCGGCGGTCTTCAGCAGACCGCGACGGCTCAGCTCACCGGTGTGGAGGTGCTGGTGGGGGGAAGTGCGGCTCATCGTGGTGCATCTCCAATCCATGGAGGATCAGTCGGTGGTGATACTCACCTCGCCGAACTCGGTGGTGCAGCGGGCCAGGGGGCTGCGGGAGCAGACCACGAGGCCCACGTAGTAGGGGGCGTCGCCGAAGCCGGGGATGTCTCCCGCGGCGAGGGGGGTCCAGCTGACGCCGTCATCGGTGGAGAAGGACGCGCTGAAGGTGGTGCCGGAGCGCTTCAGCCGCAGCAGGGTGGGCAGGCCGACCGTGCCGCTTCCGGAGAAGGCGGAGGCGCCGGCCACGGTCTTGCGCAGCATGAGCTGCGCGGTGGTGCCACCCGTGACGACGGCTCCGGCGGCCTGGTCGAACGGGGACAGCGACTTGGCCATGAGCAGGCCCACCCGGTCGCCGCTCGTCCCGCTGCGGGAAACCAGCCGGGCGGTCACCTCGCAGTCGCCGGTGACGGGCTGCCGTACGAACTGGCCTGTCATGCCCTGGCCGTTGGCGTTGAGCTCGTACCCGGCGCCCCGCACCACGAAGGTCCCGTCCTCGTAGGCGGAGCTGCCGGGCGTCTGGATGGCGACCACGCCGAGCGTCCCGAAGGCGCGGTCGTCGAGGACCACGTCGCCCAGGTCGCCGTACGTCCACGGGCCGGGCGGAGGAGTGCCGACCGTGAGCGTGAGCGTGCCGCTCCCGTCACCGGCGGCGTTGCCCGCGGTGGTGACGACGGTGAACTCGCCCGTCTCGTCGGGGGTTCCGGAGACGACACCGGTGCGCTTGTCGAGGCGCAGGCCGTCCGGCAGGCCGTCGGCGGTGAACCGGATGGGCTCGTGCGAGGCCCGCAGTACGTGCCGGAAGGGGACGCCCTTGTTCGCGAACGCGGTGGCCCGGGAGGTGAGTTCGGGCACCGAAGGCGTCGGCATCTGCGCTGCGGCCGGCTCCGACAGGGGGCCGCGCCCGCCGCCGTTCGACTTGGAGACGACGTAGTGGTACGTCGTGCCGGGCGTTCCCGTGGCGTCCGCGTACGTGATGCGGGCACCGAACCCGACGGGGCCGACGGAGGTCGCGATCGTCTGGAACGGGCCGTCCGCGCCGGTGGCCCGCAGCACCTTGTACCGGGCCGAGAGGTCCGGGTCGGTCCAGGCCAGCTCCACAGCGTCCGCGCCCGTGGTTGCCCGCAGGTCGGTGGCGGCGCGCCGGGAGCGTGGCGTGCTCCAGACCTCGCCGGTGGCCGACGACGTCACGGTGACGCAGTCGAAGGCTCCGGTGCCGGTCTCGGCGTAGTCCTCGTCGACGCCGAGGCAGGAGGTGAGGGCGAGTCCCGCGTACGCGGTGTATCCGAGGTCGACCTCCGTGGAGCCGACGTCGGTCCAGCGGATGCCGTCCGGGGAGATGGCTCCTGTGCAGCGCCGGCCCTTGCGGGTGACGCGCACCCAGTACGGCATGCGCAGCCGGTAACCGTCGCCCGCGCCCTCGACGTACGGGGCCTCCAGCGGGGTCGCCGACTCGGGCAGTTCCCCGAGGTTGGAGATCGGGAACGACGCGCTGGTGGTGATGGCCTCCTGCTGGCTGGGCGGCACGGGCGTGCTGCCGGTGGCGGAGACGGACGCGCCGGTCGTCGGGCGTACGGTCCACACACCGCTCCAGGTGTGCAGCGGCAGGCCCTGGATCAGCATCGACGCGTGCGCGGCGTCGGCGTCGAGGGAGTCGCGGAGGGTGACGCCGATCTTCGAGTACTGCGAGCTGAGCGGGAACACGATGCGTGCGGTGACGGATCCGTCGCCGGGCAGCGGCAGGTGCGCCACCCGGTAGGTGTCCGCGGTGCCGCTCGCCTCCAGCACGAACCGCTCGCCGTCGAAGACGGCGGACCCGGCACGCTTGACGTCCCCGACGTCCTGGGTCGCCCAGGGTTCGGGCAGGCCGGCGGCGGCCGCGACCCAACCGGAACTGTCGCTTTGGCCCTGGGAGTTGGCGGCGGTGACCTGGTAGTAGTAGGTCCGTCCCGTGCGTGCGTCGGTGTCGGTGTACGTGGGCGTGCCGATGCCGGAGGCAATCTCCTCGTACGTCCCGTCGGGGCTGGTGGCCCGCTGGACGGTGTACTCGTCCGCCCACGCGGACGGCAGCCAGCTGACGGTGACGGCCTGGTCGTCGCCCGTCGCCGTGACGCCGGCCGGAGCCGTCGGCACGGTCGGCGCCGGGGCCGTCGTGCCGGCGTAGGTGAAGGTGCCGAAACTGGGCAGGTCGTCGTTGCTGCCCTCGACGACGCGGGCGCCGCCGGTGCCGCGGAAGACGGCCGCCTTCGTGTACGGGGTGTCGAGGCCGCGAACGCCGGCGTAGTGGGCGTAGTACATCTCGTAGATCGGCGGCAGGGTTCCGCGGACCTTGCTCGAGACGGTCGTCTTGATGTACTTCCCGGTACGGTCCAGGTCCGGCGTGAAGGGGACGCCGTCGTCGCCGAGGTTGTAGCGGGCCGCGTACTCCGCGTTGGCGAGGATGCGGTTGCTGTCGAAGCTCCACAGGTCGACGCCCTGGTTCCAGGCGACCTGGGCGGCGTCGCCCATCAGGCCGACGGCGAGCTGCTCGTGGCCCTGGTCGCGGCCGGACTCCTGGCCCTGGCCGGCGTCGGTGACGACGCGGTTGCGGACGCTGCCGTTGCCGGCGCCCGCCGCGACGAACCGCAGCGCGTCCTCGAAGAGCGTGCGCTCCTCGCAGAACACGCCGATGGCCAGGATGGACTGAACGGCCGTCAGGTCCCAGTTGCCGTTGGCGTACAGCATGTATCCGGAGATCGCCGGATACCAGACGTTCAGGAAGGACTGCTCACAGCGGGCGATGTCGGCGTCCGTCCAGCCGTCGTAGTCGCTGTACCGGAGCAGCTCGGCCGCGTTGACGAACTTGAAGGCCTGCAGTCCGGCGCCGAGCGGGCCGTCGGCCCCGGTGACCATCGTCAGGGACGCCGACCAGGCATTGAGGATGTCACGCGCCTTGTCGGCGTTGGCCCGGTTGCCGGTCACGCACCACATGAGTGCGTTCTGGTAGGCGGCGGCCGAGTCGGCGACGGCCTGGTTCTGGAAGTTGGTCGGGCCACGGCCCCAGGAGGTGATCTGGCCGGTGTTCTGGATCGTGTACGTCGACTTCGAGCGGGCGTGGGCGGAAAACGTCAGGTAACCGTTGTAGATCGGCGATTCCTGAGCGGCGACCGCGGCCTTCATGCGCGCGAGGTCGGCGGCGCTGTGCAGCAGTCCGGGGTGGGTGAAGGCGCGGGGCGTGGTGTCGTCGCTCTGGGCCCACGCCGCCGCGGCGGAGGCGGACAGCAGTCCGGTTCCGGCCGCGGCCACGAGTCCCGTCGCGCCGAGGAAGTTCCGCCGGCTGAGAGGAAACACGGGTGACTCCATGGTTCTAGAGGTGCTGCGTCACGCGTGCTCTACGGTGAACGTGACGGTCTGCGTGGCGGTGCCCACGCTGTTGGTGGCCGAGACCCTGGCGGTGGAGCTTCCGACGTTGTCCTGCATGGTCCCGGAGATCAGACCCGTGGCGGTGTCGATCTCCAGCCCCTTCGGCAGCCCGTCGGCGTTGAACGACGTCGGCAGCCCGGAGGCCGTGATCAGGTAGTTGAAGACCTGGTTCTTGGTTCCGGTGGCCTGGTCCGAGCTGGTGATCACGGGCTGGTCGGTGGACGTCGCCTCGGTGGAGTTCAGGAACCGCGTGTTCAGTACGTGCTCGTTGGCGTAGGCCGGCATCATGTCGGTGAACTTGTACCAGCCGGGCTTCTTCATCCCGTTGCCGATGAACTTGCCGTTGATGACGAGGTTCTGGAAGGTGACGTTCTGGATGGCGTGGTCCGCGTCGTAGCCGACCATGATGGACGGGTTGGCGTGGGTGCCGGTGTACGTGAGGTTCTTGATGTAGACCCCGTCGATACCACGGCCGACGGAGGTGTTGTACGACTTGTTGAACATGACCCGCATGTTGATCAGCTGGCCCCAGCGGAAGTCCTCCACCCGGATGTCCTGGGCGCGGACGTTGCGCACCAGGTTGCTGTCACCGGGGTTGAGCGCGATGCACCCCTGGTAGTCCATCTGCGGTTCGCGGTGGTCCAGGATGTCGATGTTGCTGAAGACCAGGTTCTCGATGGTCTCCGGGTTGTCGGTGTTGCCGTGCGTGCCGACGTTGATCGGGTGCGCGACGTCCGCCCAGAGGGTGGAGTTACGGACGGTGATGTTGCGGCAGTCGCCGTAGTAGTCCCAGCGGTGGGCGTAGATCGCGATGCAGTCGTCGGCGTTGCGCATCCAGACGTTGTCGATGAGGACGTCCTCACTGGAGAAGACGTCGATGCCGTCGCCCCACTGCCCGTGGCTGTAGGAGTGGAAATCGCGGATCGTCACCTGCTTCGACTGGCCGACGGTGCACGCGTAGCCGCTGCTCGGGTTGAGCACCATGATGCCGTCGATCTCGATGTTCTTGGAGTACTGGAGCAGGACACCGCTCGGCGAGTTGTACAGCACGCCGCGGCCGATCAGCCGGGCGTTCTCGACGTTGACGAACTCCACCCGGGAGGTCAGCACCGCGCCGCCGGCCAGGTAGACCGTCTTGCCGCTGGGCACCTTCACCACGTTGTCGGTGGTCTTGTGCAGGCCCGGGCCGAAGTAGATGACGTCGGGGTCGTCCGGGTCGGGTACGTGCGTCTCGATCGGGTTGGCGTGCAGCTGCAGGTTGTCGAAGATCTCGCCGTTGATCTCGATGGAGAGGTTGCGCGGCTCGGTGAGGGTGAAGCTCACCGTGGCGCCGTCCACCGTGAACTGGGTGCCGTACGACAGGGGGCGGATCCGTGCGGAGCCGATGGTGCCCTTGGACGAGGTGACGGCGACCTCGACTGTGCCCTGGAAGTCGAAGGTGGCGACGGAGGAGTTGTAGACCGGACCGCTGCCGGTGTCCGCATTGATCCACTTCGCTCTCGCGCGGTAGACCGGCACCGTCTGCCATTCGCCGCCCGGCGTGCGGGCCTTGACGGAGAAGCTGGCGTTGGTCGGGACCCCGGACGGGATGGGGTACACGACCAGCTTGTCGGCCGATGCCGGGGTGTCGTCCGCTCGCGCGGTGCCGGCCGCCGCGCCGATCAGGGAGTACGCGGCCGCGGCGGCGCCCGCGGCCTGGAGAACGGTGCGCCTGGACAGACCGGTGCTCAGGTTGTCGTTCATGGTGCGGTTCCTTCAGTAAAGGGAGGGATGAGAGATACGGAAGATCACTTGAGGCCGGAGGTGGACATCCCGGCCACGAAGCCGCGCTGGGCGACGAGGAAGATCAGCAGGATGGGCACCACGTACATCACGGAGGCCGCGGCCTGGAGTTCGGGGACGGGCTGCCCGGCGGGGGTGTTGTAGGCGGTCATGATGGCGACGGCCAGCGTGGAGCGGTCGCTGGACAGCAGCAGCTGCGGGGCGATGTAGTCACCCCAGGTCCAGGTGAAGGCGATGACGAAGCTCGCGGAGAGGACCGGCCAGGACTGGGGCAGGAAGATCTGCCAGAACATCCGGGAGAAGCCGCAGCCGTCGACGATCGCCGCCTCCTCCAGCTCGCGGGGCAGGCCGGCGAAGAACTGCCGGAAGAGGAAGACAAGATACGGCGCCGCGGACAGCCCCCACAGTACCCACGGCCAGTAGGTGTCGACCATGCCGAGCTTGGCGAAGATCAGGTAGGTCGGCAGCAGGGTGATGATCTGGGGCAGCATCATCGAGCCGATCAGGATGCCGAACAGCGTCTTCTTGCCGGGCGCGGTCAGACGGGCGAAGCCGAAGCCGACCCAGGCCGAGCTGAGGGTGACGAGGGTGGCGTAGATGAGGGCAATGACCAGGGAGTTGCGGGTGTAGCCGAGGAAGTCGATCTGGTGGAAGGCGTCGGTGAAGTTGTGCCACTGGAACGCCTCGGGCAGCCAGCGGACCGGGGAGGAGGCCAGTTCGGCCTGGGTCTTGAGGCCGGAGACGACCAGCCAGCCGAACGGGCCGAGGAACAACCCGGTGATCGCGACGAGGAACGTGTAGAGGACGAGGCGGCTGCCGCGCACCTTCACGCGGGCCGAGGACGCCGAGGACGCCGAGGACTGGGAAGAGAGGCTGGTGGCGGTCACTTCTTCGCCTCCGGGTCGACGTTGTAGAAGACCGCGCCGGACGTGAACCTGAAGATGAGGCCGGTCACGACGAGGATCAGGGCGAAGAGCACCCACAGCAGCGCGGAGGCGTAGCCGTAGCGGCCGATCGCGAAGTACTGCGCGAACACGTGCATCATGTAGAGGTAGTTGGACTGCGGGACCAGCGTGACGCCGGCCGTGGTGCCGTCGGGGGCGAGCAGCAGCGGCATGATGGTCTGCACCGAGGCGATGACGCCGGTCACCGTCTGGAAGAGCAGCACGGGTGACAGCAGCGGCAAGGTGATGCTGCGGAAGGTCCGCCAGGCGCTCGCTCCGTCGACGCGGGCCGCCTCGTGCAGTTCCCGGGGCACGTCCTGGAGCCCCGCCAGCGAGATGATCATGATGTTGCCGGCGGTCCACAGCACCGTCATCAGCAGCACGTAACGGGCGTAGGGGTCGGCCAACCAGCCGAGGGCGTCGATCCCGAAGAGGTTGAGTACGCCGTTGGCGGCGCCGGAGTTCTGATCGAAGAGCTGCTTGAACGCCAGGCCGGCGCCCACCGGCGGCACCACGGCCGGGAGGTAGAGCAGGGTGCGGAACAGTCCGCGTGCTCTGAGCGGCCGGTTGACCAGGACCGCGAGGCCGAGCCCCGCGAGGATCGACAGCGGCACCGAGGTCACCGCGAACAGACCGGTGCGCCCCAGGGCGTCCCAGGTGACCGGGTCCGACAGCAGCTCTCGGTAGTTGTCGAGCCCGACGAACCGCCAGTGGGGCGATAGGCCGTCGAAGGTGGTGAGGCTGAGCCACAGCGCGTACGCCATGGGGGCGACGGTCAGCAGCAGGAAACCGATGATCCAGGGCGAGGTGAACATGTAGAACGCCCGGTGCCTGCGCGCGGTCATGGAGATCCTGGGCCGGTTCGCGCCCCGGGACGGGGCCGCGGTCGCGGCCGGTTCCGGCCGACCGGCCCTGGAGGTGATCTGCCCGGTTGTCATCCGACCTGCTCCTTACCGCGCGCGAGCTGCTCGTTCATGGCGGAGTTGAGGCGTCCGGCGAGGGTGTCGACGGACATCTGGCCGGTCATCGCCGCCGGGGCGATCTGGTTGAAGAGGGCGTCGAGCGCGTCCGCCGTGGCGTACGGGGTGAAGGAGATCAGCGAGAAGTGCTTCAGCTCGGCGTCCTGCACCTTCAGCGTCCGCTTCTGGTAGTCCTCCTGCGCCGGCATCAGCGGGCGCAGCGACTTCAGGGTCGGGATGCCCCAGCCGCCGGAGGCGCGCGCCTTGGCGGGTCCCTCGCCGAAGAACCACTCGAAGACGCGCCATGCGGCGTCCTTGTTCCGTGCCTCCTTCGGCATCCACAGGCCGGTTCCGCCCTGGCAGGGACTGATCCGCGGGCCGCCCTCGAAGACGGGGGCGGGGGCGAGGCGCGACACCTTCGCCAGCTTCTTGTCGGTGTTGATCATGCCGCCGAGCCAGTAGCCCGAGTTCGACATGGCCATCCGGTTGGCCTGGTAGGTGGGCCCGTCCCAGGCGTTGGGGTCGGGCTGGATGGCGCTCGGCCCGACCTTGGTCCTGCAGTAGTCGATGTACCAGCCCAGGGCCTTGCGGGCCTCGGGGGCGGTGAAGTCGACGCGGGTGAAGTCGTCGGTGAAGAGGCTGCCGCCGGCCGCCGCCGTCAGGCAGGCGAGAAGGCTCGATTTCATCAGGCCGTTGTAGCTGCCGCCGAAGACGGTGGTCTGGCCGTTCTTGCGCTGGGCGAGGCGCTTCGCGTTCTCCAGCCACTCCTCGTAGGTGACCGGTTCGGTCTCCGGCGGTTGGTCGACACCCGCCTTGTCGAAGAGGGAGGTGTTGCACCAGTACATGGAGTCCTGGGAGAAGTCCTTCGCCATGCCGTAGCGCGGCCCCTTGCCCTGGGTCGTGCCGTCGTAGCGCCACAGGTTGTTGACCGGGTCCAGGTCGCCGGGCCGGAGGACGCTGCTCCTGGCGAAGTACGGATCCAGTTCCTCCATGACGTCCCGCGCCGCGAAGTACGGCGTGTCGATGGCGCCGACGCCGCGCACCAGGTCGGGCGGGTTGCCGGTGGTCATCATCGCGATCAGCTTGGTGATGTCGTACTTCACCAGGACGATCTTGATGCCGAGGTCCTTGTGGGCCTGCTTGACGTCGTCACCGGTGATCTCCCCCGACTTGACCATCACCGTGACGGTGTCGCCGGATCCACTGACCCCGCTGGAGACCTGCAGGGCACATCCGCTCAGCGCCGCCGCGCCGGCCACGGCGCCACCTGCCGAGAGCGCGAGGAAGCGACGTCGACTGGGAGGGGCGCCGGCGTCAGAGCGCATGGAAACCTCGCCTTCTGGTTCGGGGATACGGGCCCGGGTGCTGCAGGGACACGAACGCCGACTGCAGCGAGATCGTCGTAGTAACAGGTAGCAACCGGTTGCTAGAGCGAGTGGCCAGAGCTTGTGCCGGTCTTGAGGTCACGTCAAGGGTCTGCGCAGACTTTCGAAAACTCTGCACGAGGACCAGGCGGTCCGCGGTGTTACCGCAGGACGATCTTCACTGCGCCGAAAAGTTCCATCTGACCTGCGAAGATCGAAGCAAATGCCGAGACGCCCCACCGGCCCGGACCAGCCCTCCAGCGATTTCGCCGGCGCGCACACCGAGGCGCCGCCATTGCCCGTCCTTGGCAACCGGTTGTGACGAAGACGTGTCCACCCCCACTCCACCGTTTCGAGGCCGGAAACATGTTTCGAGCCTGCCTGCGGCTCGTCCGCGCCGCCCCGCACCAGGCGCTCAGGCCCTCAACTACCGCCCCGACGTGGCCCTTTGCCGCCAAATCCGCTGGAAAGGATCTCAGCCCCAGCCGTTCCTCACACCGATTGACCCCGGCCGCAGGCCAGATCTACCGTAGAAGACGCTTTCAGAAAATGTTTCCCAGGCACTCAGGAGAGTCATGCCAAGCGCCCAGCTGCCCAGGGCCGTGTTCGCCATGGATCCGGTGCACCTCCCCCTGCTGTTCCCCGCGCCGCTCCTGGACCGGCTGCGGCGGACAGCCGACATCGACCCCGCGCTCGTCGTACAGGACTTCGCCGACCCGGCCGCCGCGTCCGCGCTGGCCCGCGCCGAGGTCCTGATCACCGGCTGGGGGTGCCCCCACCTCGACGCGGGCGCCCTCGCCGCGGCGCCCGGGCTGCGCACGGTGCTGCACGCGGCCGGCTCGGTCCGCTCCCTCGTCGGCGAGGCCCTGTGGAGCCACGGGGTAACCGTTTCCAGCGCGGTCACCGGCAACGCCGTACCGGTCGCCGAGTACACCCTCGCCATGATCCTGCTCGCGGGGAAGGACGCCTTCACCCACCGCGAGAGCTTCCGGCGCACCCACTCCTACCCCACCCCCGCCGAGACCGCGCCCATCGGCAACCTCGGCCGGCGCATCGGCGTCATCGGCGCCTCCCGGGTGGGCCGCCGTCTCCTGGAGCTCCTGCGCCCGTACGACTTCGA
The DNA here is from genome assembly GCF_048159505.1 of Streptomyces sp. T028. Lineage (NCBI taxonomy): Bacteria > Bacillati > Actinomycetota > Actinomycetes > Kitasatosporales > Streptomycetaceae > Streptomyces > Streptomyces sp. T028. The sequence goes on along the minus strand of NZ_JBLRVZ010000011.1, from coordinate 70,515 downwards.
GGTCCTCCTGCACGACCCGTACGTCGACGCGGCCGAAGCCGCCGAGCTCGGCGCGCAGCTGTTCTCCCTGGAGGACCTGCTGCGCCACAGCGACATCGTCAGCCTGCACGCGCCGGACATCCCCGAGACCCGCCACATGCTCGACCGCGCCCGGCTCGCCCTGGTCCGGGACGGCGGGGTGCTGATCAACACCTCCCGGGGCGCCCTGGTCGACCACGCCGCCCTCACCGACGAACTCGTCTCCGGCCGGCTGCACGCGGTCCTGGACGTCACCGATCCGGAACCGCTGCCCGCCGACTCCCCGCTCTACCGGCTCCCCAACGTCTTCCTCACCCCGCACATCGCGGGCTCTCTCGGCAACGAACTGGAGCGGCTCGGCAGCATCGTCGTCGAGGAACTGGAGCGTCTGGCCGCGGGCCTGCCGCCGGCCCACCAGGTACGGCACGCGGACCTGGCCCGGGTGGCGTGATGCCCGCCCCCGTGCCGTCGTCCGACCCGGTTTTCCACAGGGCCCGGACGGCCCCGGCGAGCGTTGTCCACAGGCCGCTCCACCTGCCAGAACGATGGGATACCGTTTCGCCACCGGCGCGGTACCGCCCCACGTTCCGCCCGGTCATCGCGTCATGACGGGGAAGGAGCCACGACGGTGAGTCAGCGCAGGACGGCCGGCGACGCCGGACGAGCGACCATCCGCGACGTGGCGGAGCGCGCGGGCGTGTCGGTGGCGAGCGTGTCGCGCGTGCTGTCCGGCAACTACCCGGTCTCGGAAGAGCTGCGCCGCCGGGTGATGAAGGTCGTCCGGGACCTGGACTACGTCACCAACGCCCACGCCCGCTCCCTGGCCGGCGGCGGCACCCCGACGGTGGCGATCCTCCTCAACAACATCACCGGCGCCGCCTTCGCCCATGTGGCCAAGGGCGTCGAGGGCGCCGCCACGCTGCGCGGATGGCTCTCCCTGGTCGGCACCACCGGCGACGACCCGGAGCGCGAGCTGACGCTGGTCAACATGATGCGGCAGCAGGGCGTCGCCGCGGTGGTCCTGCTCGGCGGCGCCTACGACTACGAGGAGTACCAGCTGCGCATGGCCCGCTTCGCGCGCTCCCTGGACGCGGCGGGCTCGCACCTGGTCCTGGTCGGCAGGCCCCCGCTGGAGGGCGACGTACCGGCCACGACGGTCGACTACGACAACGAGTCCGGCGCCTACGCCATGGCCAGCCATCTGCTGTCCGCGGGTCACCGGCGCATCCTGATCCTGCCCGGACCGGCCGGCCTCAGCACGGCGCAGAGCAGGCTGAAGGGTGCCCGGCGGGCCTTCGAGGCGTACGGGGTGCCGTTCGACCCGGGCCTGGTCCGGCACGGTCCGTACGACGACGAGCACGGGTACGCGGCCGTCGAGACGGCCCTGCACGAGACCCCGGACTTCACCGCCGTGCTCGCCGGGACGGACATCGTCGCGGCCGGAGCCATGCAGGCGCTGCGCGCCGCGGGTCTGCGGGTGCCCGACGACGTGTCGATCGTCGGCTACGACGACATCCCGCTGGCCTCCCAGCTCACCCCCCAGCTGACCACCGTGCACGTCCCGTACGAGGAGATGGGCCGCGTCGCGCTGCGTGCGGTCGCCGACCGGCGTGAGACGGGCGCGGGTGCCCGCAAGGGCGGCGACGGCGAGCATCTCGTGCTGGGCACCCATGTCGTCGTAAGGGACTCGGTGCGGCCGCCGAAACGGCGTGGCTGACCCGATGCGCCCCTGCGCGGAGGCCTCGTGATGATCTAGTTACGTAAACGGTTTCCGTCGCTCCGACCAGCGTCAATGCTCCGCGGACCTCGCTCTTCTGCAACTTTTTGCCGCACACCTCTTGATAAGCGTGGACCGCTCGGCCTACCGTCCTCAGCAACCGGTTTCTACACCTTCCGCTTCGGCCGACCCCCACGAGCGCCAGCCGATGTCGTAGCCGACGTGTCCGGCCACCGTTCCCGGCCAGTACCGAGCCGCCGTTCTCGCTTCCGCCGAGACGCCTACTTCCCGAAGGATCACGGTCAGATGAACTCCACCAACCCCCGGAGAAGGTTCACCCGCGCCGCCGTTGCCGGACTCGCGCTCACAGGTCTGCTCACCGCCTGCGGCGGGTCTGGGGACGACGACTCGTCCTCGAAGTCGTCCGGCCCCGTCACCCTCCCCTTCTGGGGCTGGGCGAACGGCCAGGAGACGATCGTCAAGATGTTCAACGCGTCCCACAAGGACGTGCAGTTGAAGTACACGAAGGTCACCGACCAGCTGACCATGCAGAAGCAGCTCGCGAACGCCGTCAAGGCGAAGAACGCGCCCTGTCTGCTGCAGAACACCGCCGAGTACGTGACGAGCTGGGTCTCGCAGGGCGCGCTGGCCGACATCAGCGAGTACGTCGGCTCCAGCAAGGACAAGTTCCTCCCCGGCGCGTGGGCGGGTGCCCAGGTGCAGGGCAAGGTCTACGGCGTACCCACCAGCGCGGCGCCGGCGTTCACCATCTACCGCACCGACGTCTTCAAGAAGTACGGGCTGGAGCCGCCGGCGACCTGGGACGACTTCATCGCCGCGGGCAAGGTGCTGAAGAAGCACGGCATCCACGTCACGAACTACGCCGGTGAGGACCCCAGCACCCTGGAGGTGCTCGCCATGCAGGCCGGCGCGCACTGGTACTCCATCGACGGCGACTCCTGGAAGGTGGACTTCCAGGACGCGGGCAGCCTGAAGGCCGCCGAAGTGATCCAGCAGGTCATCGACAACGACCTCAACTCCAAGCTGTCGTTCGCCGATTACGCCGCCCTGCAGCAGAACTACGACAACGGCGGCACCGTCACCCGGCAGATCTCCACCTGGCAGATGGGCGGCATGGTGAACAGCTTCACCAAGTCCTTCGGGCAGTGGGCGCTGTCGCCTTGGCCGACGTACAAGGGTGAGGCGGCCAGGACGCCGGCGGGCACCAACCAGAGTGCCAACATCAACCTGGTCACCTCGCAGTGCAAGTACAAGAAGCAGGCCGCCGAGGCCGCGCTGTGGCTGTCGACCGACAAGGGCGCGGTGGACAGCATGGCGAACCCGGAGACCGGCAGCGGTGTCATGCCGAGCCTGACCGACAGCGCGGGCTACGTGGACAAGGCGATCTCCGAGAAGCTGCTCGGCGACAACTACGAGCCCGCCAAGAAGACCGTCACGGACAGCCTGGGCACCGTCACCACCGACTGGACCTTCGGCCCCGACTGGACCGCGATGTTCACCGAGTTGCAGGCGCAGTGGGGCAAGGTGGTCGCCAAGCAGCAGAAGGTCACCGACCTCCTCGCGCACATGCAGGAGTGGACGGTCGCCGATCTGAAGTCCCGCGGCATCAGCGTCAAGGGCTGAGGCGCCGGCCGATGATTCGCTCACTGCGCTGGAAGGGTGCCGCGTTCACGGTGCCCTTCCAGCTCGGCTTCGTGTTCCTGTATCTGGTCCCGATCGGATACGCCGTCCACCAGTCGCTGTACCGGACCCAGCAGTCCGGGCTCGGCCTCGGCGGCTCCACGGACGAGTTCGCCGGTCTCGCGAACTACCGGCAGGGGCTGACCGATACGGCGTTCCTCGGGTCGATCCTGCGCGTGGTGCTGTTCGCCTGTGTGCAGATCCCGCTGATGCTGCTGATCAGCCTGGGACTGGCGCTGCTCCTCGACACGCTCGCTTCCCGTGCGGCGAGCCGCTTCCGGATCATGCTGCTGGTTCCGTACATGATCCCGGGCGTGGTCGCCGCGATCGTGTGGATCAACCTGTACAGCCCCGAGGTCGGCCCGCTGACCACGCTGGGCAGGGCCCTCGGGTTCGACTGGAACTTCTTCGCCCCGTCCATGGTGTGGCCGTCCATCGGCAACCTGCTCACCTGGCACGGCATCGGCTACAACATGGTGATCATCTACTCGGCGCTGCAGGCGGTGCCGCGTGAGCTGTTCGAGGCCGCCCGGCTGGACGGCGCGAGCGAGATCCGCATCGCCCGCAGTATCAAGGTGCCGTACGTGCGCGGGGCGCTGGTCCTGACCGGTCTGCTGTCCGTCATCCAGATGCTGCAGATCTTCAACGAGCCCGCCCTGTTCCGGAACGTGACCCCGCAGACGGTGAACGACAGCTTCACCCCCATCATGATCATCTACAACCAGGCGTTCAACGCGAGCAACTACCACTACGCCGCCGCCCTGTCCGTCCTGCTGGCCCTGATCCTGGGCGTCGCCTCCTTCCTCTTCTACCGGCTCACTTCGAAGGAGGCCGACTGATGACGCTCACCGAGGACCGCCCGAGAACACGTGCCGTGCGCAGGCTCAGCCGTCCCGACCCGGCCGCCCGCGGCAGGGGCGGTCAGCGGTTCGTCCTGATCGGCCTGGTGCTGGCCAGTGTCTACAGCCTGTTTCCCGTGTACTGGCTGATCATCGCCGCGACGAAGGACCGCATCGGGCTCTACCAGAGCAACGGCCTGTGGTTCTCCGGCTGGCACCTGTGGGACAACCTGCATCAGCTGTTCACGTACGAGGACGGCATCTTCCTGCGCTGGACCGCCAACTCCCTGCTGTACGCCGGTGTCGGCTCCCTCGGCGGCACGATCATCGCCCTCGCCACCGGCTACGGCCTCGCCCGCTTCGACTTCCCGGGCCGGGGCCTGGTCTTCGCGTGTGTGGTGGGCTCGTTCCTGATCCCGCTCGCCCTGCTCACCCTGCCGCTCTACCTGCTGTTCTCGGCGATCGGCATGGTCGACACCCCCTGGGCGATGCTGGTCCCCTGCCTGATCAACCCGTTCAGTGTCTACCTCGCCAAGGTCTACACCGAGGCGACGATCCCCTACGAGCTCCTGGAGGCGGCCCGTATCGACGGCGCCGGCGAGCTGCGCATCTTCTTCAGCATCGTGGTACGGATGATGACCACGGGCGGCGCCACGGTGTTCCTGCTGGCCTTCGTCAACACGTGGAACGCCTTCTTCCTCCCCCTGACCGTCCTGCGTGGCGAGGAGAACTGGACCCTCAACCTGGGCCTGTACAACTGGAGCGGCAAACGCATGGAGTCGGGCGTCGACCTGACGGGGCTGGTGCTGACGGGGGCGTTGTTGTCGATCGTGCCGATGGCGATCGTGATGGTGGCGATGCGGCGGTATTGGCGGACCGGGGTGACTCTGGGGGCGTTGAAGTGAGTGCTGTGGACAGTGGACACGCTTCCATCGACCGCACACGAGCCGCCGTCGACGGCATACAGTCGACGGCCGTCGCCCGGAATCCCGTCATCCGTGGCTTCGCCCCCGACCCCTCCCTGATCCGGGCCGGTGACTGGTACTACGTGGCGAACAGCTCCTTCGAGTGGTTCCCGACGATCCCGATCCACCGGTCCCGTGACCTGGCGACCTGGGAGTACGCCGGCCATGTCGACGGCGCGGCGCCGGGCGGGACGCTGGCCGGCGTCCCCGACTCGGGCGGCATCTGGGCGCCGTCGCTGAGCTGGGACGGCGAACGCTTCTGGGTGGTCTACTCCGTCGTACGGTCGGTCGGCACGCCCTACTTCGACCAGGACACGTACGTCACCACGGCGCCCGGGGTGAGCGGCCCGTGGGCACTGCCGCGCCGTGTCCCGAGCCATGGTTTCGACCCCGCCCTCTTCCACGAGGACGGCCAGCTCTGGCTGCTCAACCTGCAGAACGACCACCGCCCCGGCGGACAGCGTTTCGCCGGTATCGTCCTCACCGAACTGGACCGCGACACCCTCGCCCCGCTCGGCGGCACGCACCTGCTGCTTCAGCACGAGCGGCTGATCGAGGGGCCGAAGCTGCTGCGCCACGACGGCTGGTACCACCTGCTGCTGGCCGAGGGCGGCACCGGTTTCGAGCACGGTGTCCGTACGGCCCGCAGCCGCCGGCTCACCGGGCCGTACGAACTCGACGACCGCCCGATGCTGACCTCCCGCGACGATCCGAGGCTGCCGTTGCAGAAGGCGGGGCACGGCGAGTTGGTGCGGACGCCGGACGGCCATTGGTTCCTGGGCCACCTCGCGGCCCGCCCGCTGCACACCCCGGACGGCCCCCGCTGCACTCTGGGCAGGGAGACCGCGATCCAGTCGGTGATCTGGGACGCGGAGGGAAGACCCCGGCTGCGGCAGGGGGGTTGGCATCCGGCAGTCGAGGTCGCCGTACCGCGAGCCGCGGGAGAGGCCGCGCAGGGAGCAGCCGCGCCGGGGGAAACCGACCGGGGTCCTCAACCCGCCTCTCCCGAGGCCCCGTTGGGCTGGCCCTGGAGCACCCTGCGTGAACCACCGACCGCCTCATGGGCGGACACCGTCTCCCGGCCGGGCTGGATCCGGCTCCGCGGCCGCCAGGGACCGGAGTCCCGCTGGGCGCAGAGTCTGCTCGCCCAACGCCTCACGGAACACCGAGCCACTGCCCAAGTCACGGTCGAGGCACGGCCGTTCACCTTCACGCAGGCCGCAGGTCTGATCCTGCGCTACGACGCGGAGGCGTACCTCTCGCTCGACCTGACCTGGGCGGAGTCCCCGGGTGAGCCGCAGCGCGGCCAGCAGTGGCGGGGCGGGGGCAGGACCGTGCTGCGCCTGGTGGAGCGGGACGAGACGGGGGCGCGGCAGGCCGCGGTCGTGGAGGTCGACGCGAGTGCGCCGGTCACGCTGGGGGTGACCGTCGAGGGCGCGGAGGCGTGTTTCTGGTACGTGCGTGAGGGGGCGCGCACTCCGGTCGGCCCGGCTCTGGACTGCTCCCGGCTGTCCGACGACCACGGCGGCCGGCTCCGGTTCACGGGCACGCTGGCCGGCATCCACGTACGGGACCTGGTCGACGCGGCGTTCACGGCGGACTTCCGGGACTTTCGGCTGACCTGCGCGGCGGGCGACTGAGGCGGGTGGGGCTCGGCGGATGTGCCTGCCCGGTTTTCGGAACTTCAGCCCCCCAAAGTCCCGGCCACCCCCGGCGTCTTCACCTCTCGCCGCCCCGCCCCTAGGATAGCAAGCGCTTTCTGCGAGCCGCCTGTTCGGATCGGCTCCGAAAGGGCGCTGGTCGAGCTTTCGCTGGCCCTCGGGCGGGCCGGAGAGGTGGTTCCCCATGGTGCGCACGGCGAGTGCGGGCGCGACGGCCGGTCCGACGCTGGCGGTCGTGGCCCGGGAGGCGGGGGTGTCCGTGCCCACCGCGTCCAAGGTGGTCAACGGGCGGGAGGATGTCGCGCCCGAGACCAGACGGCGGGTCACGGAGGCGCTGGACCGGCTCGGCTATGTGCGCAGACCGCGGTTCGACGCGTCGAAACCGCCCCGGCTGGTCGATCTGGTGGTGCACTCGCTCGAGAGTTCCTGGTCGGGGGCGGTGCTGCACGGGGTGGAGGAGGCGGCGCACGACGCGGGGCTGGACGTGGTGGTCTCGGCCGCGCTGTCGCGGACCCGGGCCGGCCGCCCGCAGCGGGGGTGGCTGGACAAGCTGACCGTGCGGGGTTCGGCCGGAGTGCTGTTCAATCTGGCCGAGTTGACGGACTCTCAGTACGCGTGGCTGGAGCAGCACCGGACACCGTTCGTGATGATCGATCCGGCGGTGGAGCCGCCGCCGGGAGTGGTGTCGGTGGGTGCGACGAACTGGCGGGGCGGGGTGACGGCGACCGAGCATCTGCTGGCGCTCGGCCATGAGCGGATCGCCGTGGTCGCCGGGCCGCGCCGGAAGATGTGCAGCGGCGCGCGGGTGGCGGGGTACCGTTCGGCGCTGGCGGCGGCGGGGCTGCCGTATCGGGCGGATTACGTGCGCAACGGTGGTTTCGACGAGTCCACCGCCCATCGCCGGATGCGGGAGCTCCTCGATCTCCCCGAGCCGCCGACGGCTGTCTTCGTGTGCTCCGACGCGATGGCCCTGGGGGTCTACCGGGCGGTGCTGGAACGGGGGTTGAGGGTCCCTTACGACATCAGCGTGGTGGGGTTCGACGATCTGCCGGAGTCCCGCTGGGCGAGCCCCGCGCTGACCACCGTCCGGCAGCCGCTGGCCGAGATGGCGGCGACGGCGCTGCGGCTGCTGGTGCGGATGATGGACGGCGAGCATCCGGAGGGGACCCGGACGGAGCTGTCGACGCGCCTGGTGGAGCGGGCGAGCACGGCTCCGCCGAGACACTGAGCGCACGGCACATCGGTCACGACATCACCATCACGGCTTCGGCGAGTTCCGCAGCCCTGCCGACTCGCAGAAGCGCGGGCCGTGCGGGGCCGTTCAGTCGGCGTCGGGTCCCTGCTCCACCGCGGTGGGCGGCGGCGAGGGTCTCGGCGCGGTGCGGGATGTCGGGCAGTCCGTAGTCGATCCCCTCCCGCAGCTTGGTGCCTCAAGTCAACGTCCGGCTCCTCCTGACCGGCTTGCGCGCGGGCGTCACTCACCCCGATGGCTCTACCGGTTCACCGCGGAAACGTCACTGGGCGTCGCGGCCCACCCGGGCCGCCCAGGCGATCCCGCCCCGCAGATGGGCCAGGAAGTCCGGGTCGCGGTAGGCCTCGGAGGCGTGTCCGAGGGCGGTGTAGAAGACACGGCCCGCGCCTTCCTCGCGGCACCACACGAGGGGGTGGTCGGCGCCCATGCCGCCGCCTTCGTACGACGACTCGTCGGCACCGGCGAGGACGCGGACCCGTCCGCGGGGGCTGGCGCGGAAGTCGTACCACTCGTCGGTGAAGTCCCAGACGGTGGGCAGATGCCGGGTGGCGGGGTGGCCGTGGTCCTCGATCACCGCCTTGCCGGGCTGGTAGTCGGGGTGGCGGTCGAAGCGGGCGCCGAGGAGTTCGCCGTAGTACGGCCAGTCGTACTCGGTGCAGGCCGCGGCGTGCACGCCGACGAAGCCGCCGCCCGAGCCGACGTATCCGGCGAGGCGCTCGCGCCCGGCGGGGGTGAGGACCTCGCCGCTGGTGGAGAGGAAGACCACGGCCGCGTATCCGTCGAGCGGGGCCTCCAGGGCCGCCGGGTCCTCGCTGTGGTCGACGGTGAAGCCGTCGAGGGCCTGTACGGCGGTGACGGCGTCCGGGATGGAGTCGTGGCGGTAGGCGGTGGTGCGGGTGTACACGAGCAGGCGGGCGGTCATGCCACCGAGCCTATGACCATGGGCGGCCGTGTCCCAAGGAGATCGCCGAGCGAAAGTTTCAGTGCCCCTTGAGGCGGGGCGCGTAGGCTCGGGCGGGATGAACACCATTCCCGCACGTCTCGACCACATTGTCCTCGCGACCCCCGAACTGGCGGCGACAGTCGCGGAGTTCACCCGGCGCACGGGAGTGGCACCCGCGCCGGGCGGGGTGCATCCCGGGCACGGCACCCGCAACCATCTGGTGGGCCTGGGCGGTGGCGCCTATCTGGAGATCCTCGGCCCCGATCCGGACCGGCCCGCACCGGCGGGTCCTGGCCCGTTCGGCGTGGGCGGTCTCGACACGGCGCGGATCCTCACCTGGGCGATCAGCCCCGCTGACCTGGACGCGACGGTCGCGGCGGCCCGTGCCCGGGGCTACGACCCGGGTGACGTACGGGAGATGAGCCGGCGGCGGCCCGACGGCTCGCTGCTGCGGTGGCGGCTGACCGACGGCGGTTCCCCGCATCCGTCCGGGCTGGTGCCGTTCCTCATCGACTGGGGTGCCGCGCCCCACCCGTCCGCGTCCGCGCTGCCGGTGACCCCGCTGCGGGAGCTGACCGCCACGGCTCCCGACCCCGACGAACTCCGCCCGCTGCTGACCGTCCTCGGCACGGATCTCCACCTCACCGAGGGTCCGGCGGCGTTCTCCTTCACGGTGGACACCCCTAACGGGCCGGTGACGTTCGCCTGAGGATCAGGGGCTGAGGATCTGGGACGGAGGATCTGGGACGGAGGATCCGGGACGGAGGATCCGAGGGGGCCGGGGTGTCCGTTTCCTTCAAGACCGGCCGTCGCCGGCGCGCCTACGGTGGCCGCATGAGTACACGATTCGACGCCATCGGGCTGGTCGTCTCCGACATGGCCGCCTCCGTCGCCTTCTACCGCCGCCTGGGGTTCGCGTTCCCGGACGGCGCCGAGGGGGAGCCGCACACCGAGGCGGAGCTGCCGGGCGGGCTGCGGCTGATGTTGGACACCGAGGAGACCGTGCGTTCCTTCCATCCGGGCTGGCGTGCGCCGTCCGGGGGCGGACGGGCCTCGCTCGCGCTGCGCTGCGACGGGCCGGCCGAGGTGGACGCGGTGTACGAGGAGCTGGTGGGCGCCGGTCACCACGGCGAGCTGAAGCCGTGGGACGCCTTCTGGGGGCAGCGGTACGCCGTCGTGCACGACCCGGACGGCAACGGCGTCGACCTGTTCGCGCCGCTACCGCAGCAGTAGGCCGCTCAGGGTCGTACCGGTGAACTCGCGTACGTCACGGGCGAGATGGGCCTGGTCGGCGTATCCGGCGCGGGCCGCCGTGTCGGCGTACGGGACTCCGGCCCGGGCGAGGTCGAGGGCGCGCCGCAGGCGCAGGATCCGGGCCAGGGTCTTCGGGCCGTAGCCGAAGGCGGCGAGGGAGCGGCGGTGCAGGCGGCGTGCGCCGAGGCCGAGTTCGTCGGCCGTCGCGGAGACGGACCGGCCCTCGGCGAGCGCGGTGACCAGCCGGCGCAGTTCGGGGTCGGGCGGGGCGGCCCGCTCCAGGGCCAGCTCCTCCAGTGCCGTGGCCGGGTCGGGGGCGGCGGCGACACGGCCGGTCAGGCGCCGTACGCGGGCCGCCGGCCACAGATCGGCCAGTTCCACGCGACGGTCGCGCAGCGCGTGGGCCGGTACGCCGAGCAGGGCGGGCGCGGTGCCGGGGTAGAAGCGGACGCCGGCCCAGGTGGTGGGCGGTCCGTCGGGGACGTGGGCGTGGGTGTCGGGCCCGGCGACGAGCAGCCGGCCGTCGTTCCACAGCAGGTCCATGCAGCCGTCGGGCAGCACGGGGCGCGCATCGGACCCCGGCACGGGTGCGTTCGTCCAGACCACCGAGCCGGCCAGCCGGGAGGGCCGTTCCTGATACACGTGGGCCAGGCTACGCCGCGCCCCCGGCCCGCCGTACACCCCATCGCGCACCGCCACACGGCCCGCGCCGAGCAGGCATCCCCGGTCACTCCGGCGCGGCGGGACAAAGTGTGCGCTCAGTCTCAGTGACACGCCGTGTGTGCGGCGTGTCGGCGGCGTGTCGCTGAGACTCGATCACCACTTCCCCTCACTTCCCACCCGCCCCCGGCTCCTCCCCGTTCGGGCCCGTGGTGCCGTTCGGCTTCGGGGAGGCCTTGGCGTGGGTGCGCAGGCGGGCGGTGACGTCGTCGGGGGGCAGGAAGCGGGACCAGCGTTCGGGGAACTCGGAGGGCATGTCGGGGTCGTCGGGGTCCTCGTCGTGGGTGCGGGCGGCGGCCATACGGATGACGTACTCGGCGGCCTCCTCCTCCCGGTGGCGTTCGTTGGCGGCGCGGGCGGCGGCGGTGGCGGCGGCGGGCCAGACGCTGTCGATGGCGGCGTTGACGGCGGCGCCGACCAGCACGGCGAACGCGGACACGCCGATCCACAGCAGGACGGCGACGGCGGCGGCGAGGGAGCCGTAGATGGTGGCGCCCTCGATGGTGTTCGTGAGGTAGATGCGCAGCAGGAAGCTGCCGAGGACCCACATGCCGAGGGCGACGAGCGCGCCGGGGACGTCCTCGATCCACGGGGAGCGCACGGGCACCGACACGTGGTAGAGGGTGGTCAGGAAGGCCACGGACAGGACGATCACCACGGGCCAGTACAGGACCTGGACGACGGTGGTCGACCAGGGCACGATCCGTACGACCGCGTCGGGTCCGGCGACCATGAGGGGCAGGGCGACGGAGCCGATCAGGAGGGCGGCGAGGAACAGCAGGAACGCCACCAGCCGGGTCTTGACGATGCCGCGGACGCCGTCGAGGCCGTACATGACGGTGATGGTGTCGATGAAGACGTTGACGGCGCGGGAGCCGGACCACAGGGCGAACAGGAAGCCGATGGAGATGACGTCGGGGCGGCCGCCCTTCATGACGTCGTCGAGGATGGGCTGGGCGATCTGTGCGACGCCCTTGTCGGACAGGACCGTGCGGGACGCTTCGAGGAGGTTGCTCTCCAGGCTGCTGATGGAGTCGGTGCCGGTCCAGTCGTCGACGTAGCCGAGCAGGCCGATGAGGCTGAGCAGCAGGGGCGGCACGGACAGCAGGGTGAAGAACGCGGCCTCGGCGGCGAGGCCGAGGATGCGGTACTCGATGCAGGAGTTGACGGTGTCCTTCAACAGCAGCCAGGCGGTCCGGCGCTTGGAGACGTTCCGGTAGAGGGCACGCGCCCGGTGGAGGCGTCCCGTGGGGCCTCCGGGTTGCTCGGGTGACTGACTTGCTGGCTGCACGCCCTAAAGGTATCCGCCGTTCGGGTCCGCACTCACCTTCGGCAAGGTCACATCGCCTGGTCGGGGAGCGGCGCGCGGACCTCGGGTCGCCGTGCGGGGCGTACCCGGGGGTAGGTTCGCGGTATGGCAGGCAGCACGCACACCGTGACCAATCAGCCCCCCGAACTGAGCGGGTACGACGTCTACGGCGCCGACCGGGCCCTGGTGTCCGCCGTGGAGCGGCAGCTGGATCCCGCGCTGGTGGAGGAGGCGCGCGACGAGTTGTCCGCGCTGGGGCGGGCCGCCGGGTCGGAGCAGTTGCGGGAGTGGGCGGTGCAGGCCAACGAGCATCCGCCGAGGCTGCGGACGCACGACCGGTTCGGGCACCGGGTCGACGAGGTCGACTTCCATCCGGCGTGGCACCGGCTGCTCGGCAAGGGGGTGGGCGCGGGGTTGACGGCGGCGTGGGCCCGGCCGGGCGGGCATGTGCGGCGGGCGGCGGCGTTCGTGGTGTGGACGCAGGTCGAGGCGGGCAACTGCTGTCCGCTGTCGATGACGCACGCGGCGGTGCCGGCGCTGCGGGTGGACGCGGAGCTGGCGGCCGAGTGGGAGCCGCGGCTGACGTCCATGGTCTACGACCGCGGTCTGCGGCCCGCGCGGTCGAAGGCGGGGGCGCTGTTCGGGATGGCGATGACGGAGAAGCAGGGCGGCAGCGACGTACGGGCGAACACGACGCGGGCGGCCGCGCTCGCGGAGGCGGGGACGTATGCGCTGACCGGGCACAAGTGGTTCTGTTCGGCGCCGATGTCGGACGCCTTCCTGGTGCTGGCGCAGGCTCCCGGGGGTCTGACGTGTTTCCTGGTGCCGCGGGTGCTGGAGGACGGCGGCCGCAATGTGTTCCGGCTGCAGCGGCTGAAGGACAAGCTGGGCAACCGGTCGAACGCGTCGGCGGAGGTGGAGTTCGAGGGGACGTGGGCGCGCCGGGTCGGGGACGAGGGGCGGGGGGTGCGCACGATCATCGACATGGTGGCGGCGACCCGGGTGGACTGTGTGCTGGGGTCGGCGGGGCTGATGCGGCAGGCGGTGGCGCAGGCGGTCCATCACTGCACCTACCGCGAGGCGTTCGGGGGGAGGCTTCGCGACAAGCCGTTGATGCGCAATGTGCTGGCGGATCTGGCGGTGGAGTCGGAGGCGGCGACGGCGCTGGGGCTGCGGCTGGCGGCGGCGTACGACGACGGGGGTGAGCAGGAGCGGGCGTTCCTGCGGATCGCGGTGCCGGCGGCGAAGTACTGGGTGACCAAGCGGTGTGCGCCGCTGGTGGTGGAGGCGGCGGAGTGTCTGGGCGGAAACGGGTACGTGGAGGAGTCGGGGATGCCGCGGCTGGTGCGGGAGTCGCCGCTGAACTCGGTGTGGGAGGGCGCGGGCAATGTGCAGGCGCTCGATGTGCTGCGGGCGTTGCAGCGGGAGCCGGGGGCGCTGGACGCGTATCTGCGGGAGGTGGGGCGGGCGCGCGGGGCGGACCACCGGCTGGACGCGGCGATCAAGGGGCTGCTGACGGAGTTGGCCGATCTGCACGGGGTGGAGGCACGGGCGCGGCGGCTGGCGGAGCGGTTCGCTCTGGTGCTCCAGGGGGCGCTGCTCGTGCGGTTCGCGCCGCCGGAGGTGGCGGACGCGTTCTGTGCGTCGCGGCTCGGCGGGGACGGGGGTGCGGCGTTCGGGACGCTGCCGCACAGCCTCCCGCTGGCGGCCCTGGTGGATCGGGCCGCTCCGGGGGTGTGAGCTGGGAGGACAGGTGCGGGGGTGGTGCTGCGCCGACACGGCACCACCCCCGCGGCTTTGGCCCTGCGAGGCCAGAATCGCCGCTCGGGACGGCGTGGCTCAAGTTTCGGACACGGTGTGGATGTTCACCAGGGTTGCAAGGGGTTGCAACTTGTCGGCGGTTGTGACCGGAGTGCACCCCTCCGGGCGTGGTGGGCGGCAAGATGGGGCCTTCGGCACGACTGGAAACAGTCGGTTGGAGACAGCCGTGCCGACAGCAGATGATCGGTCGTTCTCTCCGTGTCCCCCGGGAGGCTCCTGTGGCCAACTCGCCGTTGTACGTGGATCGGCTCGCGGCCGTGGACGCCGCGCGGGCGGCGCGGGTGCTCAACGAGGTGCGGGACGCGCGTCTGGCGGGCCGGCGGGCGCGGCTCGCGCCGCGTCCGGTGATCGAGCAGTCATGGGAGCGGATGCTGCGCGGCGGGGTGGATCCGGAGCGCGGTTTCCCGCCGGGGACGCTGGGCGCGGACGAAGTGCGGCGGCTGCGGGAGGAGTCGCCGCTCAGGGAGGTGCTTCGGGAGCTGCGCGAGGGGCTGTTGTCGGTGGCGGACGTGGCGCAGCACATCATGGTCGTCGCCGACGAGGAGGGCCGCGTGCTGTGGCGGGAGGGTTCTTCTCCCGTGCTGCGCAAGGCGGACGGGCTGGGGCTGGAGCCGGGCGCGGACTGGGGGGAGGGGGTGGTCGGCACCAACGGGGTGGGGACGCCGGCGGTGGTGCGGCGGCCTGTGCAGGTGTTCGCCGGTGAGCATTTCGTGCGGTCGCACGGCAGCTGGACGTGTGCGGGTGCCCCGATCTGCGATCCGCGCAACGGCCGGCTGCTGGGTGTGGTCGATGTCAGCGGGCCGCTGGAGACGATGCATCCGGCGACGCTGGCCTGGGTGGAGTCGGTGGCCAAGCTCGCCGAGGCGCGGCTGCGGGAGTTGCACGTGGGGTCGCTGGAGCGGCTGCGGGCGGTGGCGGCGCCGGTGCTGGCCCGGTTGGGCGGCCGGGCGGCGGTGGTGGACGGGGACGGCTGGACGGCGGCGGTGAGCGGGATGCCGTACGTCAACCGGATCGCGCTGCCGAAGTCGCCCTCGGCGGGGCGGCGGTGGCTGCCGGCGCTGGGGCTGTGCGCGCTGGAGCCGCTGGCGGGGGGCTGGCTGGTGCGGGCGGTGGACGAGGCGGGCGGGCGGGGGCCGGGGGACGCCACCCGGATCGTGCTGGATCTGAGCCGGTCGCGGCGCTGGTCGGTGACGGTGTCGGGCGGGGCGGGCACCTGGTCGCACGAACTCAGTCCGCGGCATGCCGAGTTGCTGTATCTGCTGGCGGTGCACCGGGGTGGGCGCAGTGCGTCGGGGCTGGCCGAGGACATGTTCGGCGATCCGGCGCGCACGGTGACGGTGCGGGCCGAGATGTCGCGGGTACGGCGGTATCTGGGGGGTTTCCTGGAGCACCGGCCGTATCGTTTCTGCGAGGAGGCGGAGGTCGAGGTGCGTCTCCCGGCCGACCCGGCGGGCCTGTTGCCGCACTCGACGGCACCCGCGGTGCTGCGGGACCGGACCCGCACGCCGTGACGGCACGCCGCGATTGCACACTGTAGCGAGAATGCTGCACTCGGTGGCATCTTCCGCGTATTTGCGAGGTCTTCGTCCGGGACGGGCACCGACTGCCGTAGCATCCCTCTACGGGTCACCCCACCTGCTCCTCGGTCAACGTACGGATCATCAGGCGCAGTTGGCCCGCCTCGGGAGGACGAATGAGACATCGCGGCCGACATCGCCGGCGCAGGCGGGGCAGGGCGGTACGGGCGTTCCTGACCGGGACCGCCCTCGCGCTCACCGCAGCCGCCACCATGATCAGCGCCTCCCAGGCCACGGTCACCGACGACGGTCCCGGGGCCCTCAAGCCGCTCGCCGCGTCCGCGGGGACCGGGCAGCCGGGCCTGACGCAGCAGCTGGTCCCGCAGGCCGACCTGGACCGGCTGGCCGGTGCGATGGGCGGCCCGGTCGGGGTGGGCGCCGTACTCGCCGACGCCGACGGCGTGCTGCGCGACGCGGACGACTGCTCCACGGCCGAGCGCGCGGACCTGCCCGTCTCCCCCGCGGCCACGCGCGCGTACTGCTGGAACGCCGGTGACACCGAGGGCTGGGAGCCGGGCGCGGTCACCACTTCGGGCGACGCGGACGACGACGGCGTCTGGGGCAGCAACCGGGTCGTGCTCTCCGCCTGGTCGGACACCGGCGGCGCGTCGACCGACCAGGGTCTGGCCCGGGTCGCGTTCGTCGACGCCAACGACCTCGGCCACCTCTCCTACACCTGGGTGCTGCTGGCCGTGCCGGTGGACGGCGGCCGGGACTACCGAGGGCTGGTCTCCCATGTCTCCGGGATGGTCTGGTACCAGAACAGGCTGTTCGTCACCGCCGACGACGGGGACTCGGCCGCGCTGTACGTGTACGACATGAACCGCGTCCAGCGGACCGACGTGGCCGGTGAGGTGGTCGGCCGCACGGACGGCGGCTGGTCGGCGCACGGCTACCGGTTCGTCCTGCCGGCCGTCGGCTCCTACCTGCTCGACGGCGCGGACGCCCCGCGGCCCACCACGATCTCCCTCGACCGCAGCACCGCGCCGGACACGCTGGTCGCCGGCGAGTGGACCCTCGACGGCGGCGACCGTTCCGCCCGGCTGTGGCGCTACCCGTTCAGTACGGTCGCCGGCCACGGGGGCCTGCTCGCCGCCGACGCCGACGGGCGGGTGCGGGTGTCGGAGGCGTACGAGACGAAGCTCACCGGCGTGCGCGGTGTGCTGGCGTATGCCGACGCCTGGTACGTGAGCCGCGCGGCCGGGGGCGGGGACCGCCACGGGATGCTGTGGCGGCAGACCACCGCCAAGAAGGACGGGGCGCGGGCCGCGGAGTGCGGCACCGCCGGATCGCACGCCTGCTGGAGCACGCGTACGGAGTCCCTCTCCTACTGGGCGGAGACCGGCGAGGTCTGGACCCAGTCCGGCCGCGTGCTGTTCGCCACACCCCTGTCCGCGATCGCGAGCACGGCGTCGGAGCACCCGGCGAGCATGCCGGCGCAGTAGGAAGCGGGAAGGGCCGGCCCGGGCGCGGCCGGGGCGGACCGATCCGGGTCGGCGGTCGGCCCGTGGACCGCGATCGACAGATCCTCGACCGCGATGATTCCCTGACCGTATGACCAACATCCCCGTGACCACCTGGTCCCTGGAGCAGACCACCCCGGCCGACCTCCTCCCGGCCGCCGCGCCGGACGGTGACGTCCGGATCGTCCGCGCCGAGGTGCCCTCGCCCGAGTTCAGCCGCTTCCTGTACGCGTCCGTCGGCGGCGACATCCGCTGGATCGACCGGCTGAGCTGGCCGTACCCGCGCTGGGCCGAGCAGCTGGCGCGTCCGGGGGTCGAGACCTGGGTCGCCTACGACCACGGCACGCCGGCCGGGTACGTGGAGCTGGAGCCGCAGGACGACGGGGTCGTGGAGATCGTGTACTTCGGGCTGATCCCGGCCTTCCGCGGACGGCGGATCGGCGGACATCTGCTGTCGTACGGCGCCGCCCGCGCCTGGGACCTCGGGGACCGCTGGCCGGGCCTGCCCGAGACCAAGCGGGTGTGGCTGCACACCTGCAGCCTGGACGGCGAGCACGCCATGGCGAACTACCAGCGACGGGGTTTCAAGCTGTTCGACACCAGGGTGGAGGAGCAGCCCGAGGTGTCCGCGCCGGGCCCCTGGCCTGGTGCGCACGCCGTCCGACCGGCCGCGCATACCGGTTCTGACCTGCGGGGACAAGGGGCCGTGCGCGCCATGTGATCGACGACACCCCTGTCTCACATTTCGGGACAAGGGTGTCCACATGGCGGATAAAGCTGGACTGTGTCCAGATCGCCGTGACACGCTTCCGCCATGTCTGGAACTGGAATTGCCTTGGTGAGTCGGCGGCACGTCGACCTCGGCCGCATGTCCAGCGCCATCTGTCCGGCGGGCTGACAGCACAGCACCGCTGACATCTCCTGCTCCAGTCTTCCCTCCGCTTCCCTCTGCTTTCCCCCGGCGCAACGACGCGCACATATCCCCCCATGCGCCCGTACGCGCAGGTCAGAGCCGGTTTCCGCCTGTCCCGAAGGACGTATTCACGATGGCCGCCACCCCACAGAACCCTGCCGCCTCCGCGCCCCGCCGCAAGGTGAGCCGTCACCGCGGTGAGGGGCAGTGGGCCATGGGGCACCACACCCCGCTCAACGGCAACGAACAGTTCAAGAAGGACGACGACGGTCTCAATGTGCGGACACGCATTGAGACGATCTACTCCAAGCGCGGCTTCGACTCGATCGACCCCAACGACCTGCGCGGCCGTATGCGCTGGTGGGGGCTGTACACCCAGCGCAAGCCCGGTATCGACGGCGGCAAGACCGCGGTCCTGGAGCCGGAGGAGCTGGACGACAAGTACTTCATGCTGCGGGTGCGCATCGACGGCGGGCGCCTCACCACCCAGCAGCTGCGGGTGATCGGTGAGATCTCGCAGGAGTTCGCCCGGGGCAGCGCGGACATCACCGACCGGCAGAACATCCAGCTGCACTGGATCCGCATCGAGGACGTCCCCGAGATCTGGAACCGCCTGGAGGCCGTCGGGCTGTCCACCACCGAGGCCTGTGGTGACTGCCCGCGTGTCGTGATCGGCTCGCCGGTCGCCGGGATCGCCGAGGACGAGATCATCGACGGCACCTGGGCGATCGACGAGATCCAGCGGCGGTACATCGGCAGCAAGGAGTTCTCCAACCTGCCGCGCAAGTTCAAGTCCGCGATCTCCGGCTCGCCGCTCCTTGACGTGGTGCACGAGATCAACGACATCGCGTTCGTCGGTGTGGAGCACCCCGAGCACGGCCCCGGCTTCGACCTGTGGGTCGGCGGCGGCCTGTCCACCAACCCTAAGATCGGTGTGCGGCTCGGCGCCTGGGTGCCGCTGGCCGAGGTCCCCGACGTCTGGGCCGGTGTCATCGGCATCTTCCGGGACTACGGCTACCGGCGGCTGCGCACCCGCGCCCGCCTGAAGTTCCTGGTCGCCGACTGGGGCGCGGAGAAGTTCCGCCAGGTGCTGCAGGACGAGTACCTCAAGCGCGAGCTGGTCGACGGCCCCGCGCCCGCCGAGCCCGTCTCGCGCTGGCGCGACCACGTCGGGGTGCACCGGCAGCAGGACGGCAACTTCTACGTCGGGTTCGCCCCGCGCGTCGGCCGGGTGGACGGCACCACCCTGGCGAAGATCGCCGACCTCGCCGAGGCCCATGGCTCGGGCCGGGTGCGCACCACCGTCGAACAGAAGATGATCATCCTCGATGTGGTGGAGGACCAGGTCGACTCGCTGGTCGAGGCCCTCGAGGCGCTGGACCTGACCGCGAAGCCGTCCCCGTTCCGGCGCGGCACCATGGCCTGCACCGGTATCGAGTACTGCAAGCTCGCCATCGTCGAGACCAAGCAGCGCGGCTCCTCCCTGATCGACGAGCTGGAGCGCCGGCTGCCGGAGTTCGACGAGCCGATCACCATCAACATCAACGGCTGCCCGAACGCCTGCGCCCGTATCCAGGTGGCGGACATCGGTCTCAAGGGACAGCTGGTCCTCGACGACAACGGCGAGCAGGTCGAGGGCTACCAGGTGCACCTGGGCGGCGCGCTCGGTCTGGAGGCCGGTTTCGGCCGCAAGGTCCGCGGTCTGAAGGTCACCTCCGAGGAACTGCCGGACTACGTGGAGCGTGTGCTGACGCGGTTCCAGGACGAGCGCGAGGACGGCGAGCGGTTCGCCGCCTGGGCCGCGCGGGCCGGCGAGGAGTCCCTGTCATGAGCGAGCGGGCCGCCCCCTTCTACTGCCCCTACTGCGGCGACGAGGACCTTCGACCGAGCGAAGCCTCGGAAGGCCGTCACGGCGCCTGGGAATGCGCGGCGTGCAACCGCGCATTCCAGCTGAAGTTCCTCGGGCTGCTGGCCCGGGGCGTTCAGCGCACCGACACGGGAGGGGACCGGATATGACGACGGTTCAGGAAGGCCGTACGACCGAGGAGTTGAAGGCGCTCGCCGAGCAGGCGGGCCGCGACCTGGAGGACGCCTCCGCCCTGGAGATCCTCCAGTGGGCGGTGGACACCTTCGGCAAGGGCTTCTGCGTGACCTCCTCCATGGAGGACGCGGTGGTCGCCCATCTGGCGTCCCGGGTCCGCAAGGGCGTGGACGTCGTGTTCCTCGACACCGGCTACCACTTCCCGGAGACCATCGGCACCCGCGACGCGGTCGAGGCCGTGATGGACGTCAACGTCATCACGATCACACCGCGCCAAACGGTCGCCGAGCAGGACGCCGAATACGGGCCGAAGTTGCACGACCGCGACCCCGACCTGTGCTGCAGGCTGCGCAAGGTGCAGCCGCTGGAGGAGGGGCTCGCGGGATACCAGGCCTGGGCCACCGGCCTGCGGCGCGACGAATCCGAGACCCGGGCGAACACCCCGGTCGTCGGCTGGGACGAGAAGCGGCGCAAGGTAAAGATTTCGCCGATCGCCCGCTGGACACAGGACGACGTCGATGCGTACATCACGGAGCACGGCGTACTGTCCAACCCCCTCCTGATGGACGGCTACACCTCCGTCGGCTGCGCCCCCTGCACCCGCCGGGTCCTCGAGGGCGAGGACACACGCGCCGGCCGCTGGGCGGGACGCGCCAAGACCGAGTGCGGACTGCACGGCTGACCCCCATGACACAGACATTGGAGAACCACGTGACGACCGGAGCCACCGTCTGGCTCACGGGTCTGCCGAGCGCCGGCAAGACCACCATCGCGTACGAGCTGGCCGGCCGGCTGCGCGCGGAGGGCCACCGTGTCGAGGTGCTCGACGGCGACGAGATCCGCGAGTTCATCTCGGCGGGCCTCGGTTTCAGCCGCGAGGACCGGCACACCAACGTGCAGCGCATCGGTTTCCTCGCCGAACTGCTCGCCCGCAACGGCGTGAAGGCGCTCGTGCCGGTGATCGCGCCGTACGCGGACAGCCGGGAGGCGGTGCGGGGGCGCCACCAGGAGGGCGGGTCGGCGTACCTGGAGGTGCATGTGGCGACCCCGGTCGAGGTGTGCTCCGTACGTGATGTGAAGGGCCTGTACGCCAAGCAGGCGGCGGGCGAGCTGACCGGGCTGACCGGCGTCGACGACCCGTACGAGATGCCCGAGTCGCCCGATCTGCGGATCGATTCCCAGAACCAGACCGTGCAGGAGTCCGCGGCGTCGGTGTACGCGCTGCTCAGCGAGAGGGGTTTGGTGTGACGACCGTCGCCACGACCGAGGAGGGCACGGCCAGTCCGTACGCCCTCAGCCACCTGGACTCGCTGGAGTCCGAGGCGGTGCACATCTTCCGCGAGGTGGCGGGCGAGTTCGAGAACCCGGTGGTGCTGTTCTCCGGCGGCAAGGACTCCATCGTCATGCTGCACCTCGCGCTGAAGGCGTTCGCCCCGGCCGCGGTCCCCTTCTCGCTGCTGCACGTCGACACCGGGCACAACTTCCCCGAGGTCATCGACTACCGCGACCGGGTCGTCGCCGAGCACGGGCTGCGGCTGCATGTGGCGTCCGTGCAGGACTACATCGACCGTGGTGTACTGCGCGAGCGGCCCGACGGCACCCGCAACCCGCTGCAGACCCTCCCGCTCACCGAGAAGATCCAGTCGGAGAGGTTCGACGCCGTCTTCGGCGGCGGGCGCCGCGACGAGGAGAAGGCCCGCGCGAAGGAGCGGGTGTTCTCGCTGCGCGACGAGTTCTCCCAGTGGGACCCGCGCCGCCAGCGGCCCGAGCTGTGGAACCTGTACAACGGCCGCCACGCACCCGGCGAACACGTCCGTGTGTTCCCGCTGTCCAACTGGACCGAGCTCGACGTCTGGCAGTACATCGCCCGCGAGGACATCGAACTGCCCGAGATCTACTTCGCGCACGAGCGGGAGGTGTTCCAGCGGTCCGGGATGTGGCTGACCGCCGGTGAGTGGGGCGGCCCGAAGGACGGCGAGACCGTCGAGAAACGCCTCGTGCGCTACCGGACCGTCGGTGACATGTCCTGCACCGGTGCCGTCGACTCCGACGCGGTGACCCTGGAGCAGGTCATCACCGAGATCGCCGCCTCCCGGCTCACCGAGCGCGGCGCCACGCGTGCCGACGACAAGCTCTCCGAGGCCGCGATGGAAGACCGCAAGCGCGAGGGGTACTTCTAATCATGAGCACGATCACCGCCGAGGAGCTCTCGGCCACCACGCTTCTGCGGTTCGCCACCGCCGGTTCCGTCGACGACGGCAAGTCCACCCTCGTGGGACGGCTGCTGCACGACTCCAAGTCGGTCCTCACCGACCAGCTGGAGGCCGTGGAGCGCGCCTCGGCGAGCCGCGGCCAGGAGGGCCCCGACCTCGCGCTGCTCACCGACGGTCTGCGGGCCGAGCGCGAGCAGGGCATCACCATCGACGTGGCGTACCGCTACTTCGCCACGGCGAAGCGGCGGTTCATCCTCGCCGACACCCCGGGCCATGTGCAGTACACCCGCAACATGGTGACGGGTGCCTCCACGGCCGAGCTGACGGTGATCCTGGTCGACGCCCGCAACGGCGTGGTCGAGCAGACCCGCCGCCACGCGGCGATCGCGGCCCTGCTGCGCGTCCCGCACGTCGTCCTCGCCGTCAACAAGATGGACCTGATCGACTACCAGGAGTCCGTGTTCGCCGCGATCGCCGAGGAGTTCACGGCGTACGCGACCGAGCTGGGCGTCCCGGAGGTCACCGCGATCCCGATCTCGGCGCTCGTCGGCGACAACGTCGTGGAACCGTCCGCGAACATGGACTGGTACGGCGGCCCGACGGTCCTGGAGCACCTGGAGACCGTGCCCGTCAGCCACGACCTGGCGCACTGCCACGCCCGGCTGCCCGTGCAGTACGTGATCCGGCCGCAGACCGCCGAGCACCCCGACTACCGGGGCTACGCGGGCCAGATCGCGGCCGGCACCTTCCGTGTGGGCGACCCCGTCACGGTCCTGCCGTCCGGCCGCACCTCGACGATCTCCGGGATCGACCTGCTGGGCGCGCCGGTGGACGTGGCGTGGACGACGCAGTCGGTGACCGTGCTGCTCGCGGACGACATCGACGTCTCGCGCGGCGACCTGATCGTGCCCAGCAAGGACGCGCCCGCCACCACCCAGGACGTGGAGGCGACCGTCTGCCATGTCGCCGACCAGCCGCTGGCCGTCGGTCACCGGGTGCTGATCAAGCACGGCACCCGCACGGTCAAGGCGATCGTGAAGGACATCCCGTCCCGGCTCACGCTCGACGACCTGTCCCTGCACCCGCACCCGGGACAGCTCGTCGCCAACGACATCGGCCGGGTGAAGATCCGCACCGCGGAGCCGCTGCCGGTGGACTCCTACGCGGATTCGCGCCGTACGGGATCGTTCATCCTGATCGATCCGGCCGACGGCACAACGCTGACCGCCGGGATGGTCGGCGAGTCGTTCGCCTCTCCCGAGCCCGTCAAGGACGAGTCCGACGACGACGGTTGGGACTTCTGACCGTGAACTCCGACGGGTTCTACGGGATGTTCGCGAAGGAGGGCGGCCGTGTCGGCAGCGGCGCCCTCGGCTGGGGGTCCCCCCGAACGGAGTTTGGGGGAGGGCAGGGCGGAGTAGCGCGATGTGGGTTCTGACGTACGCGCACCGCCTGCGCGCCCCGTCCCCCCACTCGACGTCCCGGAAGCGACGAAGACCCTTTGCCGATTACCCGGCCACGACCTGAGAGACCGTGACCGCCGGGCCAACGAGAGGAACCCCTCCCGTGCCTGCCTCCCGCTCAACGCTGCTTCGCCGCGGCCTCGCCGCCGTAGCCGCTCTGCCCCTCCTCGCCCTCGCCGCCTGCGGCTACGGCTCCCAGGCCAAGGACACCAACGCCAACGAGAAGGTCGCCGCCGGAGCGGAGAAGATCGACGGGCTCGACACCGTCAAGATCGGTTACTTCGGCAACCTGACCCACGCGACCGCGCTGGTCGGCCGTGAGCAGGGCATCTTCCAGAAGGCACTGGGCGGCACGAAGGCCTCCTACGCCACCTTCAACGCCGGTCCCTCCGAGATCGAGGCGCTCAACGGCGGTTCGATCGACATCGGCTGGATCGGCCCCTCCCCCGCGATCAACGGCTACGCCAAGTCCGACGGCAAGTCCCTGCGGATCATCGGCGGTTCGGCCTCCGGCGGCGTGAAGCTCGTCGTCAACCCGGACAAGGTCAAGTCCCTCAAGGACGTCAAGGGCAAGAGGATCGCCACGCCCCAGCTCGGCAACACGCAGGACGTGGCGTTCCTCAACTGGATCGCGGACCAGGGCTGGAAGGTCGATGCGCAGAGCGGCAAGGGCGACGTCACCGTCGTCCGCAGTGACAACAAGGTGACGCCGGACGCGTTCAAGGCGGGCTCGATCGACGGGGCGTGGGTGCCGGAGCCGACCGCGTCGAAGCTGGTCGCCGAGGGCGGCAAGGTACTCCTCGACGAGTCGACGCTGTGGCCCGACAAGAAGTTCGTGATCACGAACATCATCGTGTCGCAGAAGTTCCTCACCGAACACCCGAAGGTCGTCGAGGCCGTGCTGAAGGGCTCGGTCGACGCCAACAAGTGGATCAACGCCAACCCGGACGAGGCGAAGGCGGCGGCGAACAAGCAACTGGAGGCGGACTCCGGCAAGGCGCTGCCGACGGACGTGCTCGACCCGGCGTGGACGTCGATCCAGTTCATCAACGACCCGCTGGCCTCCACCCTCAACACCGAGGCGGAGCACGCGGTCACGGCGGGTCTGCTGGAGAAGCCCGACCTGAAGGGCATCTACGACCTGTCGATTCTGAACAAGGTCCTCAAGACCGAGGGTGAGCCCACGGCCGACGACGCCGGTCTCGGCGTGAGCTGACCGAAATCCACGAGATCCCGATGAGTTCCCAGGAGGTGACGACCATGAGCACGACCCTCGCCAAGGCCGCCGAAACGGTGGAGTACGCGGCACGCCTCGACCACATCTCGAAGTCCTTCGCGGGACCGGGCGGGCAGCAGCTCGTCCTGGACGACATCACGCTCGATGTCGCCCCGGGCGAGTTCGTCACCCTCCTGGGGGCCTCGGGCTGCGGCAAGTCGACGCTGCTGAACCTGGTGGCCGGGCTGGACCGGCCCACCACCGGATCCATCACGACCGACGGCCGCCCGGCGCTGATGTTCCAGGAGCACGCCCTGTTCCCCTGGCTCACCGCCGGCAAGAACATCGAACTCGCCCTGAAGCTCAGGGGAGTTCCCAAGAACGACCGGCGCGGCCGCGCCGAGGAGCTGCTCGAGCTCGTCCGGCTGAAGGGCGCGTACGGCAAGCGGGTGCACGAGCTGTCGGGCGGTATGCGCCAGCGGGTCGCGATGGCCCGCGCGCTCGCCCAGGAGAGCCGGCTGCTGCTGATGGACGAGCCGTTCGCCGCGCTCGACGCCATCACCCGGGACGTGCTGCACGACGAGCTCACCCGGATCTGGACGGAGACGGGCCTGTCGGTCCTGTTCGTCACGCACAACGTGCGCGAGGCGGTGCGGCTCGCCCAGCGGGTGATCCTGCTGTCGTCCCGGCCCGGCCGGATCGCGCGTGAGTGGGTGGTCGACATCCCGCAACCGCGCCGTATCGAGGACGCCCCCGTGGCGGAACTGTCCCTGGAAATCACCGATGTCCTGCGTGGGGAGATCCGCCGTCATGGCCAGCACTGAGACGAAGACCGCCGCCGACACCGAGAGCGTCGAGGCCGGTCTCGACGCGCTCGACGGCATCACCACCACCGGCCGGACCCCGTTCGCGCGCACCTTCGTGGACAAGATCCTGCCGCCGATCGTCGCGACCGTGCTGCTGCTGGTCGTCTGGCAGATCGCGTTCAAGGTCGTCGACGACCCGAGCAAGCTCGTGGGGCCCGGCGACGTCTGGAACACGCTCAGGACGGCCTGGCTCGAAGGGACCCTGCTCGGCTACATCTGGACCAGCGTCTCGCGCGGTCTGCTCGGCTTCCTCTTCGCGCTCGCCATCGGCACCCCGCTGGGCCTGCTGGTGGCGCGGGTGAAGTTCGTGCGCGCGGCCATCGGCCCGATCCTGTCCGGGCTGCAGTCGCTGCCGTCGGTGGCGTGGGTGCCGCCCGCGGTGCTCTGGCTGGGACTGAACAACTCGATGATGTACGCGGTGATCCTGCTCGGCGCGGTCCCCTCGATCGCCAACGGCCTGGTGTCCGGCGTCGACCAGGTGCCGCCGCTGTTCCTGCGGGCCGGCCGCACCATGGGCGCGACGGGCGTCAAGGGCACCATCCACATCACGCTGCCGGCCGCGCTGCCGGGCTATGTGGCGGGCCTGAAGCAGGGCTGGGCGTTCGCGTGGCGGTCGCTGATGGCGGCGGAGATCATCGCCTCCTTCCCCGATCTCGGCGTGGGCCTCGGCCAGCTGCTGGAGAACGGCCGCAACGCCAACGACATGGGGATGGTGTTCGAGGCGATCCTGCTCATCCTGTTCGTGGGCATCGCCATCGACCTGCTGATCTTCAGCCCGCTGGAGCGGTGGGTGCTGCGCAGCCGCGGCCTGCTGGTGAAGGGCTGAGCGTCAGGATGCGCACCGAGCCGGTTCTCCTCGTCGTCGCCCACGGCAGCCGCGATCCGCGGCACGCCGCGACCGTGCACGCCCTCGTGCGGCGGGTACGGTCGCTGCGGCCGGGGCTGCGCGTGGAGACCGGCTTCCTGGACTTCAACATCCCCTCCGTGCACGGGGCGCTGGAGTCGCTGGCGGCCGACGGCGTACGGGATGTCGTGGCCCTGCCGCTGCTGCTGACCCGCGCGTTCCACGCGAAGGCGGACATCCCGGCGGTCCTCAGGGACGCGCCGCCGCAGCTGCGGATCCGGCAGGCCGAGGTGCTGGGCCCGTCGCCGCTGCTGCTGTCGGCGCTGGAACGACGGTTGTACGAGGCGGGGTTGTCGCCCGCCGACAAGCCCTCGACCGGGGTCGTGCTGGCCTCGGCGGGGTCCACGGACCCGGAGGCGATCGCAGTGATCGCAGAAATCGCGCGGGAGTGGCGGCACACCGGTTGGTGCGCCGTGCGGCCTGCGTTCGCCTCCGCGTCCCTGCCGCGCACCGAGGACGCGGTGCGCGAACTGCGCGCGCTGGGCTGTGCGCGGGTCGCCGTCGCGCCGTACGTCCTGGCGCCCGGTTTCCTGCCGGACCGCATCGCGCGCGGCGCGACCGGGGCGGACGTCCTGGCCGAGGTACTGGGCCCGGCGCCGGAGGTGGCACGGCTGCTGCTGGACCGGTACGACACGGCACGCCTGCCGGCACTGACGGCGGTCGGGGCCTGAGCGGCCGCTGAGCGGGCGGGGCGAAGTCGGCTGCGGTGCGGCAGCGCCCCAAAGGGGCGCGGGGCTGTGTCGATATGCGGCTCCGCCGCGATGGGGGTCCCCCCGCTCGAGCGAAGCCGAGAGCGGGGGAGCGACCAGCCCCGGCGGACCCGCAGATGAAGCACCGGACTTACAGCGAAGCGTTCAGCGGTCCTCGCGGCACAGCGCGTCGCCGAGACGGGTGCGGCCGTACCGGACGATCCGTCCGCTTCTGGTGCGGCTGAGCAGACCGGCGTCGTGGAGGACGGTCAGATGCTGGCTGACGGCGCCCGGGGTGATGCCGAGGCGGTGGGCGAGTTCGGTGGTGGAGGCCGGTTCCGCGAGGAGCAGGAGCAGCCGGGCGCGCGGGCGGCCGAGGAGGCGGGCCAGGGTGTCGTCGGTGACCGGGGGCGGGCTCTCGGACAGGGTGGCGCGGCCACGGGCCGGGTAGATGAGGGTGGGCGGCCGGGACGGGTCGATGAGGGGCTGGGCGCCCCGGGCGAACACTGTCGGCAGCAGGACCATGCCGCGTCCGGCGATGCTGGTGTCGCACCAGGGAGCCTGCATACGGAAGTCCGTGGTGGTGAGCCGCAGCCGACCGGAGTGCCAGGAGAGCCTGCGGTCCAGCCCGGTCAGCAGCGCCCCGGCGCCCTGCTCGGCGAGCACGCGTCCGCGGTGGGCGAGATCGGCCTCCAGGATGCTCTGTGCGCGCGGCCACCAGTCGGCGGCGAGGCAGCTGTGCCAGTAGGCGTCGAGGGCGTCCGCGGTACGGCTGAGCAGCGCGGCGGGGTCGGCGAGGCCGCGGGCGACGACGGGCGGCAGGGCCTGCTCGGTGCGGAAGGCGGCGCGGAAGTCGGCGGCGACGACGTCCAAAGGGGTGGCGCGGACCTGGTCGAGTTCGTCGGCGAAGGCGGGGCGGGCGCGTTCGGGGCGCGGGGTGAGGAAGTCGGGCACCCACAGCCAGGGGGAGACGAGCGAGGTCAGCAGCGCGTGGTCGAGACCGTCCAGGAGCGGGCGGATACGGCGCAGCCAGGGCCGGTGGTGCGGATAGGCGGCCGGGTCGTGCAGCGAGCGCAGCGAGAACACCGCCTCCTGGAGCGGGGAGTAGGCGAAGGAGGTGGTGGCGAGGTCCCCGACGGCGAACCGGAACTCGATCATGTGCTGCCGATCATTTAGTGACAGGCTAAATGAGTGCCGGGCGCGGTGCGCCACCGGTTTTCCTTCCCCCATGACCTCGACACCGGCCAATTCGGCCTCCGACCAGGGCAGTTCACCTTCCTCCACCCCGCCGCAGCGGGTCAACCGGGTCTCCGGCCTGCTCCCCGCCGACCCCGTGCTGCGCCGCGCGGCGCTGCTGACCGTCCTCAACTCCCTGGGCAACGGACTCTACTTCCCGCTGGGCGTCCTGTACTTCACCCGGATCGTCGGCCTTGACGCGACGTCCGTCGGCCTCGGCCTGACGTTCGCCGGGCTGACCGGCGTCGCG
Organism: Streptomyces sp. T028; assembly: GCF_048159505.1. Taxonomy (NCBI): domain Bacteria; kingdom Bacillati; phylum Actinomycetota; class Actinomycetes; order Kitasatosporales; family Streptomycetaceae; genus Streptomyces; species Streptomyces sp. T028. Next base: position 41,484 of record NZ_JBLRVZ010000011.1, on the reverse strand, counting down.
GCCGGGGTGCCCGCCGGACGGGCGGCGGACCGCTGGGGCGCCCGCCGGGTGGCGTCCTTGCTGTGGGGCGGAACGGGGGTGGCGACGGCCGCGTACGTCCTCGTCCACTCGTACGCCGGTTTCCTCGCGGCGGTGGTCTGCGCGACGGGACTCCAGATGGCGTCGCGCGGGGTGCAGGGCGCGCTCTACGCCGACGTCCTGCCCGCGGCGGGCCGGGTGGAGGCACGGGCCTATCTGCGGATGGTGACGAACGTGGGAATGGCGATGGGCGGCCTGCTCGGAGCCGTGGCCCTGCAACTGGACACGCGGAACGCCTATGTGACGGTGATTCTGCTGAACGCGCTGTCCTTCGCGGGCCCGGCGCTCCTCATCCCGGGCCTGCCGCTCGCCCCGCACGCGGTGGACCGTGCGCCCCTCGCGGCGGACGCCCCGGCGGCGGACCGCTGGCGTGCGGTGCGTGATCTGCCGTTCCTGGCGGTGACCGTGCTGAACGCCGTCCTGGTCGTGCAGTACACCCTCTCCGAGGTGGGGCTGCCGCTGTGGATCGTGGAGCGGACCGAGGCTCCGCGCTGGACGGCGGCCCTGCTGATGATCGTCAACTGCGTCCTGGTGGCCCTCCTCCAGGTGCGGGTCGCCCGCCGCGCCTCCCAAGTGCCCAGCGCCGTACGGGCGATGGGCTTGTCGGGTCTGCTCCTGGCCGCCGCCTGCGCGGTGTACGCCGTCTCGGCGGGCCTCTCCCCCGTCTGGGCCGTCCTCGCGCTCACCGTCGGCGCGGTGGTCCACGTCCTCGCCGAGGTGCTGTCGGCCGCGGGCGGCTGGACCCTCGGCTACGAACTCGCCGACGCCCGCGCCCACGGCGTCTACCAGGGTGTCTTCGGCGCGGGCATGTCCGCGGGCATGATGGCGGGCCCGGCCCTGGTCACGGTGACCGCGGTGCGGCACGGTGCGCTGGGCTGGGGGGTGCTGGGTGTGCTGTTCGCGGCGGCGGGGCTCGCGGTGGGGCCCGCGGTGCGGTGGGCGGAGCGGGACGGGTGGCGGGGGGAGGCGCGGCATTCCGGCTGACGGCGGCTGCTCAGCCGCTGACGGCGTCGGCCAGTCGTACCAGCTCCTCCACCGGCAGGGACCCCGGTGCCCGCCGCTCCCGCGCGAACTCGTTCGCCAGTCGCTGGAGGAGTTCGTTCAGCGGGGTCGGTACGCCGTGCAGGCGGCCGAGGAGGGCGATCTCGCCGTTGAGGTAGTCGGCCTCGATGGTGCCGGCGCCCCGGCTGAGGGACTGCCAGGAGGAGCCGCCGCCGCGTGGGACGCCGTCGAGGGGGACGAGGGTGACCTTGTCGCCCCGCACGGCACGCTGTTCCTCGGCGCTCGCGTACGCGATGCCCGCCGCGTCGAGCACGGCCGCGCCCTCCGCCCGTACCCGGGCGAACAGCGCCTCGGCCCGCGGGTCGCCGACCGGGCCGCTCACCGCCTCCAGCGCGTTGGCCAGGTTGGACAGCAGTTTGGCGTACTGCCAGCGGGCCACGTCCTCGACGACCGGTGCCTCGAAGTGCGCCTTCTCCAGGTCGGCGGCGATCCGGCGGGCCGTGTCGTCGGTGCCGTGCGGGTGGCGGCCGAGATGGAGGATGCCGGTGAGCGGGGTGCCGGCGGCGGAGACCACGCCGGGTTCGACGTGGGTGGAGGGCAGCCACACGCAGACGCCGTACACGTGCCGGAAGCGGCGCAGGGCCAGGCGCTGGCTCTCGACGCCGTTCTGCGCGCAGAGCAGCGGCAGCCTCTCGGCGGCCGTGCCGCCGCCCTCGACCGGGGCCGGGCCCCAGGTGCCGAGGGCCGCTTCGCTGTCCTGGGTCTTCACGGCGAGGACGAGGACGTCGTCGGCGCGCAGCACGCCGAGTTCCGCCGGTCCGGCCACCACGGGCAGCCGGTGGGTCAGCTCGCCCTGCGGCACTCTCAGCCGCAGCCCGCCCTCCTTGAGTGCCGCCGCGTGGGCGCCCCGTGCGACCAGGACGACCTCCTGCCCGGCCTCCGCCAGCCGCCCGCCGACGGTGCCGCCGACCGCCCCTGCCCCGATGATTATGTAACGCATGGGACGAGCCTCGCACAGTCACCGGTGCGGTCATCACGGCTCGGTCATCTCCACCAGCTTCACCACGGTGTTCCAGTTCCGGCTCGTCGCCACCAGCCCCTTGGTGAAGCGCGGCCTCGACAGCATCTCCCCGAGCTTGGAACGGCCGAGGCCGTCCGGGGCGTACAGGTACAGCGCGCGGTCGCCGAGGCGGAACTCCTCCGGGAGGTGGGCGGCCTGGTCGATCTCCGCGAACCGCCCGGCCTCCACGGGCCCGGAGAAGTACGTGACGTGGAGCTGCTTGGGCTGAAGGTCGGCGGCCGGGAACGGGCAGGCCTCGGCGATCGTCTTCAGGTACGCGTGGTCGCGTACGAGCACGTCGACGTCGAAGCCGAACTCCTGGGTGATCGCCCCGGCCAGCTCGGCGGCGAGGCTCTCCTCGTCGCCGTGGGCCGAGGAGAAGACCGCCTGGCCGCTCTGGAGGTAGGTGCGGACGTCGCCGTAGCCGAGCCCTCCCATCAGGGTGCGCAGGCCGGCCATCGGGAGCTTCCTGGCGCCGCCCACGTTGATCCCGCGCAACAGGGCCGCGTACATCGTCGTCATGCCCGTCAGCCTAGGGTCCGGGGCCGGTGAGGGCCGGTCGAACCCTGGTTCCCACCCCCTAGATCACAAGGTAGATGTAGGGGTCCACCTCCTCCCCTGCGGTGAGACGGCCCGCTCCGACGGGAGGACCCCGGCGCCCCGGACTTCACCGGGCAGCACGACGAGAAGGCTTTATCCGGCTCATACCTTCGAAACGAAAGGTGGCGGCAGGGGGCTGCCACCGCTCACGAGGGAGCAGCCCGTCATGGCACATGGAGATACGCGGGTACGGGGCCTCGCGGCCCGGGCCGGCGGCTGGAGCGCACGCAACCGATGGGCCGCCGTCGGTATCTGGGTGCTGTTCGTCGTCCTGGCCATGGGCATCGGGTCGGCGATGGGCACGGTCGAGGTCAAGGAGAGCGACCAGCTGGGCGGCGAGACCCACACCGCCGCGAAGATCGTCGAGGACGCGGGCATCGAGGAGCCGGCCGGGGAGACCGTGCTCGTCCAGGCGAAGGACGGTTCGGTCAAGGCCACCGACGCCGAGTTCCGGTCCGCGGTCACCGCGGTCGTGACGGCCGTGGAGGGGACCGGCGAGGTCACGGACGTGACCTCGCCGTACGACACGGGCACGATCTCGAAGGACGGCCGCAGCGCGCTCGTGCAGTTCGACATGCGCGGCGATTCCGACACGGCGGGCGAGCGGGTCGAGCCGGTGCTCGATGCCGTCGCCGGGGTGCAGAAGGAGCACTCCTCGCTGCGGATCGAGGAGATCGGCGGCGCCAGCATGATGAAGACGTTCGACGACGCGTTCGGCGACGACTTCCAGCAGGCCGAGTACTCCGCGGTGCCGGTGGCGCTGGGCATTCTGCTGATCGCGTTCGGTGCGCTGGTGGCGGCGCTGCTGCCGGTGGCGCTCGCGCTGACCGCGATCATGGCGACGACGGGTCTGATGGCGATCGTCAGCCACTTCCAGCCGATGGACGACACCGCCAGCTCGGTGATGCTGCTGGTCGGTCTGGCCGTGGGCGTCGACTACTGCCTGTTCTATCTGCGCCGTGAGCGCGAGGAGCGCGAGGCCGGGCGGGACGCGGGGACCGCGCTGCGGATCGCGGCGGCGACCAGCGGCCGGGCCGTGATCGTCTCCGGTGTCACGGTGTGCGTGGCCATGGCGGGCATGCTGTTCACCGGGCTCGCCACGTTCGAGGCGATGGGCCTGGCCTCCCTGATGGTGGTGGCGGTCGCGATGGTCGGTTCGGTGACCGTGCTGCCCGCGCTGCTGTCGCTGCTCGGTGAGCGGGTGGAGAAGGGCCGGCTCCCGTTCCTGCGGCGGCGCCGCAAGAGCGGGGCCGCGGGCGGCAGCCGGTTCTGGTCGGCCGTCCTCAAGGGCGTGCTCGCCAAGCCCGTGGTCTCCGTGGTGGTCGCGGCCGGCGCGCTGCTGGCCGTCGCCGCACCGGCGCTCGGCATGAAGACGCAGAACCTCACCCTGGACCAGGAGTTCGGCGACTCGCTGCCGATCGTGCAGACGTACAACCGGGTCAACGAGGCCTTCCCGGGCGGTTCCGAGCCGGCCACGGTCGTCGTCAAGGCGGACGACATCAACTCCTCCGAGGTGAAGGACGCGCTCGCGCGGTTCAAGGAGCAGGCGGTCGCCTCGGGTGCCTCACGCGGCCCGGTCGAGATCAAGCTGCACGACGCGCAGAACGTCGCCTTCGTCTACGTCCCGCTGGTCGGCGGCTCCGACCAGGACAGGGCGGGCGCGAGCCTGGACACGCTGCGCGACGAGGTGCGTCCGGCCACGCTCGGCAAGGTCGACGGCGTCGAGGCGCCGATCACCGGTCAGGTCGCGGGCAACAAGGACTTCAACGACCAGCTGGTCGGCTCGGTCGCCCCGGTGTTCGCGTTCGTGGTGGTCTTCGCCTTCCTGCTGATGCTGCTGTCGTTCCGCTCGCTGACGGTCGCGATCACCTCGATCGTGCTCAACCTGCTGTCGGTGGGCGCCGCCTACGGCATCCTCGTCGCCGTGTTCCAGCACGGCTGGGGCGCCTCGCTGGTGGGCGCGGAGGGCGTCGGCGCGATCATCACCTGGCTGCCGCTGTTCCTCTTCGTGATCCTGTTCGGCCTGTCGATGGACTACCACGTGTTCGTGGTCTCGCGGATCCGTGAGGCGCGGACGCGGGGCCGGAGCACGAACGACGCCATCCAGCACGGGGTCGTCACCACGGCCGGTGTCGTGACCAGCGCCGCCGTCATCATGGTCGCCGTGTTCGCGATCTTCGGAACGCTGTCCATGCAGTCCATGAAGCAGATGGGCGTGGGCCTGGCCGCGGCCGTGCTGATCGACGCGACGATCATCCGGGGTGTGCTGCTCCCCGCGGTGATGGCGCTGCTCGGCGAGCGCAACTGGTACCTGCCGAAGTGGCTGGACTGGCTGCCCGACATGACGCACGACGAGTCGCCGGAGGCCGTGGCGGGCGGGACGGCGCGCGACGACGAGGGCGAGCGGCTGCCCGTCTGATTCCAGACTCTGATTCCAGCCGCACAAGCTGAGGGCCCGTCGGTCGCAGGGGAACCGACGGGCCCTCCGGCGTGCCCGGGCCACCCGGGTGCGGGCACCGGGCCCGACCTGTGGGAATGCGAGACTGACCGGAATCTGCGGAGGACACGGAGGCGGGCGATGGACGAGGCAAGGGCGCGGGACGTACTGGCCGGTGCGGGGGTGCTGCCCGGTCCGGCGCGGGACGCGCGGCTCCTCGCCCTGGGGGAGAACGCGGTGTTCGCCGCCGGTGGCCTGGTGGTGAAGGTGGGCCGGGACGCCGAACTCCTGGACCGGGCGCGGCGCGAGCTGGACATCGCCGCCTGGCTGGAGCGTGAAGGTGTCCCCGCCGCGCGGGCGGCCCGGCCGGAGCCGCTGCTGGTGGAGGGGCATCCGGTGACGGTGTGGCACCGGCTGCCCGATCCCGTACGGCCCGCGGAGCCCCGGGATCTGGCCGAACTCCTACGGCTGGTGCACGCCCTGCCCTCCCCTTCCCTCGGTCTGCCGAACCGGGATCTGCTGTCCGGGGTGGAGCGCTGGCTGCGGCTCGCCGGTGGTGCGATCGATCCGGCGGACGCGGCGTATCTGCGGAAGCGCCGCGACGGTTTCGCAGCGGCGGCCGCCGCGCTGACCCCCCGTCTGCCGCCGGGCCCGATCCACGGCGACGCGCTGCCGCGCAATGTGCACGTGGGCCCCGACGGCCCGGTCCTGGTCGACCTGGAGACCGTGTCGGCGGATCTGCGGGAGCACGATCTCGTCGTGATGGCCCTCTCCCGCGACCGCTACGGTCTTCCCGCCGAGGACTACGACTCCTTCACCGAGGCCTACGGCTGGGACGTACGGGAGTGGGAGGGCTGCGCGGTGCTGCGCGGGGCCCGGGAGACGGCGAGCTGTGCCTGGGTCGCCCAGCACGCGCCCGCCAACCCCAAGGCGCTGACGGAGTTCGAGCGCAGGGTGGCGTCGCTGCGGGACGGGGACGAGGCGGTGCGCTGGTACCCCTTCTGAGCCCGCCCCGCCGACGCTCCTGCCTGATTCGACGCCCCCGCCTGATTCGACGCCCCCGTCCTACCCGATGCTGCTGTCCGCCGGCTCGCGGACCGGCCAGGAGCCGTCCACGACCGCGTCCGTCTCGCCCTTGCGGCGCAGGAAGCTCTGGAAGTCCGCCGCCCAGGCCGCGTACCACTCGATCTGGCGGCGGTGCAGCTCCGCCGGGCCGAGGGCGCCGATCTTGGGGTGGCGGACGGCTATCGCGCGGGCCAGCCGGGCGGCGGCGAGGGCGTCGGCGGAGGCGTCGTGCGCGGCGTCGAGGGTGACGCCGTACTCGGCGCAGACCGCTTCGAGGTTGCGCTTGCCGCGGCGGTAGCGGTCGACCGAGCGGTCGATGGTGTACGGGTCGACGACCGGGGCCGGATCGGGGCCGCCGAGCCGGTCGCGCAGGGAGGGCAGGCCGTGGCGGCGCAGTTCGGCGGAGAGCAGGGTCAGGTCGAAGGTCGCGTTGTAGGCGACGACGGGGACGCCGGTGCGCCAGTAGCCCGTGAGGACGTCGGCGATCGCGTCCGCGACGCGGTCGGCGGGGCTGCCCTCGGCGGTGGCCCGTTCGTTGCTGATCCCGTGCACGGCGACCGCGTCCGCCGGGATCTCCACGCCCGGGTCGGCCAGCCACTCCTTGCGCCCGAGGACCTGTCCGTCCCTCACCTCGATCACGGCGCCCGTGACGATGCGCGCCTCGCGCGGATCCGTCCCGGTCGTCTCCAGGTCGAAGCCGACGAGCAGCTCCCGGTACCAGGCCATGACGGCCCCCCTTCTTGGTGGTGCTTCCCCCAGTGGTCTCCACCTTCGCATGCGGCACTGACAATCAGAGGACCGCGTTCCGCTTACCGCTCGGAGGGGGCGTCACGGACCGCCGGAATCCCCGGACCATGGGGATGAATCAGGACACGGGGCGCGAATCCGCCCAGGCCAGTTCGAATTCCTCGCGGTAGGCCGCGAAAAGGCCCCCCTCGTCCACCTCGCCCGGTTTGACCACCCGGTTGCCGCCGCGCAGCACCAGTACCGGCGCCTCCATGCCGCGCATACGCCGCAGATAGGACTGGACGACCGCTATGCCGTCGGTGCCGTCGCCGTCGACGAGGTAGGCGGTGAAGCGGGGCGTCTCGTCGTACACCTGGATCTGGAAGGCACCCGGGTCGCGCAGCCGGGAGCGGACGCGGCGCATGTGGAGGATGTTCATCTCCACCGAGCGGCTGAGTTCGCCCCGTTTCATCCCGAGTTCGCGTTCGCGGCGCTTGACCGCGCTGGAGGCCGGGTTGAGGAAGAGCAGCCGGACGCGGGCGCCCGCCTCGGCGAGGCGGACCAGACGGCGGCCGGAGAAGTTCTGCACGAGCAGGTTGAGCCCGATGCCGATGGCGTCGATACGGCGGGAGCCGTCGAAGATGTCCTCGGCGGGGAACTGGCGCAGCAGCCGCACCCGGTCGGGGTGGACGGCGACCACGTCGGCGTACCGGTCGCCGACGAGGTCCTCGACCGCGTCGACGGGCAGCCGGCGCGCGGAGGGCACGTCACCGCCGGTGCCGAGCATCTCCAGAAGGCGGGCCGAGGCCCGCTCGGCCTGGTTCAGGACCGCCTCGGACAGGGCCCGGTTGCGGGAGACGACGTTGCGGGTCACCTCCAGCTCGTCCAGGGCGAGTTCGACGTCCCGGCGGTCGTCGAGGTAGGGCTCGAAGCACGGCCAGTGCTGCACCATCAGCTCGCGCAGCTGCGGCAACGTCAGGAAGGAGATGACGTTGTCGTCGGCCGGGTCGAGCAAGTAGCCCTTGCGGCGGCTGACTTCGCGTACGGCGACCGCGCGCTGCACCCATTCCTGTCCGGCGGGGCCGGCCGCGGCGACCACCCACTCGTCGCCGTTGACGGGTTCGTAGATGGGCCGCAGCACGGCGGCCACCACGGCGCGCAGCCGCTGTTCCACGAGGTTCAGCCAGATGTAGGCCCGGCCGGCCCGCTGGGCGCGGGTGCGCACCTCGCGCCAGGCGTCGGCGTCCCAGTCCAGCTCCGGGCCGATGGCGTTGGTCTCCATCGGCCGGGCCAGGGACACCGTTCCGGGCGGGACCTCTGTGGAGTTCCCCTCGTGACCCTCGTCACCAGGGGGCAACTCCAGCCCTCCCGAGCCCACCCAAGCACCGCCTTCCGCTCCCCCGAGCTGTCCCCGTCTCAACGATCAAGGAAGGGTACTCCGGGAGCGGTCGGCGGTGCAGCCGGATGGGCAGGTCGTTTCTCAACTGCCGGGGAACGGGTCGCCGTTCTCACCCTTGAGCGCGGACGGCGTGAGCGGATTCATGGCCGTGACGTCCCTGGGGGCGATGGCGAAGCCCTGCCAGTGGACCGGCATGGGCTGCTGGTCCTCGTCGCGGGCGACGTGGTGGAAGCCCACGTTCACCCAGGCCACGGGGTGCTTGAGGGTCTGCCCGTTCACCCACTTGTCGACGGTCTTCGGGTGTCCCGTACCGCAGTTGAGGGGGTTGTTGGTGGCGTACATCTCGCACTTGTTGTACTCGGTGAAGTAGACGTCGTGCTTGGTGAAGCTGCGTCCGGGGTACTTGGTGGTGGCGCCGGGGACGAGTTCGTAGCTGCGCTTGTGCCCGTCCTTGTTCTTGCCGATGCTGCTGACCACGCGCCACCAGCGCATGTTCTTGGCGTCGCCCGCGAGTTCCTTGGTGACGGCGGTGCGGGTGGTCTTGGCGGTCGGGCCCTGCTGGCCGCTCGCGGGTGCGCTGACGACCGAGTCGTACTGCTCGATCTTGTTGGCGGAGGAACCGTCGAGGCCGAAGTCGAGCCGCCAGAAGACGTTGTGGCTGTGGCTGGTGGCGTAGGAAGTGGCGCCCTTGCCTATGGGCCAGCCGCGGCCGTCGCCGGCGTCGTAGTCGTAGGGCGAGAGGCTGCCGGTGGCACCGACGTTCATGTTGACCGTGCCGTCGTCGGAGAAGCGCCACTCGGTCATGTACTCGTACCAGCCGACCTTGTTGACCGTGTAGATCAGCAGGTCCTTGCCCTGGGCCTGGTAGACCTTGTTGTTGTCGGCCTGCATGCGGTAGGCGTGGCCGCGCGAGCGGGTCGTGGTGCACATGCCCTTGACGTTCGTGCTGGGCTCACCGGGCTGCGGGACCTTGATGGTCTTGATGGTGCCGCCGGGGCACTCCGCGGGGGCCAGATTGACCAGCCCGGAGCCGAAGTTGTAGTCGGTGACGTCGTGGTACTCGGCCTGGCCGTCGTCGTACGGCACATGGATCTGGGCGATCTTGGCGCTGGTCAGGACGCGGATCGGCTTGGTCTCGCCGGGCGGCTGGTAGGTGACCTTCTCCAGGACGAGCCCGGACTTGGCCTCGTAGCGCCAGCACATGCGCCAGGTGGTGCCGGTGGAGAGCTTCTGTTCGATGCGGTAGGCGGCGCTGCAGTCGGCGGCGGCCGCCGCCGCGGGGGCGGTCTTCGGCTGGGCGACGGCGGGGCCGGCCCCGGCGGTCGCGCCGGCGGCCAGCGCGGCCAGGGACAGCCCGAAGGCCGCCCCCTTCTGGGTACGGCTCATTCTGGTGACGCGCATGAGGACATGACTCCCTGACAGGAGATGGCGGGTGGGAAAAGTGGACGTGCGGGGCCGTGTCAGCCGTCGAGCTTCGTGACCTTGCCGGTGCTGAGGTCGATCACCAGGGACCGGGCGTCGATCCAGGGGCCGTTCGTCACCTTCGGCAGCAGTCGTGCGCAGCGGTGCTCGCCGCACTTGTCGAGTGCGGCCGGCTGGGCGCCCGGGACCGAGTGGTAGATCATGCTGGCCAGCTGCAGCTGGTCCGGGGAGGTGAGCTCCTTGCCGGTGGCGTCCTTGTAGTCGGCCTTCAGGCCGGCGCCGAGCGGGTCGGCGATGAGGACCCGGGCCGCCTCGTTCTGCTCGGCGGGGCTCAGCGGCGGCTGGACGCCGCGCTGGGTGCCGGTGTTCTCGACCTTGCCGGTGTCGAGGTTGACGGTCTTTGTGACGACCGTGTCGGTCTTGTAGTCGTAGAACGTCACGTCCGCACGCCGGGGCGCGTCCGGGTCGTCGACCTCGTCGGCGTCGGGCGCGGCGAGTTCCGCGCCGAGGCTCTGCGGGCCGCGCTCGCCCTCGACGTTCTGTGCGGCGTTGAACGCCTGCCGGCTGAGCGCGAGGCGCTCGGCCCGCTCCATCTCGTCGTCCGTGAGCGGGTCGCCGCCCTTGCCCTTCTCGCCCTCGTCGGGCGCGGCCTCGACGACGCCCGCCGGCACCGAGCCGCCCTCCCCGGCGGCCGCCGCCTGCCCGGCGCTCTGTCCGGTCCCGCTGCCTGTCTTGTCGTCCGCCCCCGCCGTGCCCGGCAGGGTGATCGCGACCATCACGGCTGTCGAAGCCACCGCGATGGCCGTACCCGCCACCACCTTGCCCAGGTGGCGGCGCACTGTTGTGCGCACAATTGCCCCCTACTCCCCCTGTTGCCCGGGAGTACGTGTCTCTGCCCCACTGAATGCGGCATACGCCGTGTGCCGGCGTATGCACTGGTCGACAGGTAAGAGGGCAGTAAGTCGAAGGCGGTTCCATCAGTTTCCGCGAGACTCGGGCGGCAAGGCGCCCCGGGGCGGCGGCACACCTGAAAGAGTCGGTTCATGCAGGTCTGGCCTGGAGAGGCGTACCCCCTCGGTGCCACGTACGACGGCGCCGGCACGAACTTCGCGGTCTTCACGGAGGCCGCGGACCGAGTAGAGCTGTGTCTGCTGCACGACGACGGCTCGGAGACGGCGGTGGAACTGCGGGAGAGCGACGCGTTCGTCCGGCACGCGTACGTGCCCGGCGTGATGCCCGGTCAGCGCTACGGCTTCCGGGTGCACGGTCCGTACGACCCCGCGCGCGGGCTGCGCTGCAACTCGGCGAAGCTGCTCCTGGACCCGTACGCCAAGGCGGTCGCGGGCGCGATCCGGTGGGGCGAGGAGGTGTACGGCTACCCCTTCGGTTCCCCCGAGAAGCGCAACGACCTCGACTCCGCGCCGCACACGATGACGTCGGTGGTGGTCAACCCGTACTTCGACTGGGGCGACGACCGGCCGCCGCGCACCGAGTACCACCGCACGGTGATCTACGAGGCCCATGTGAAGGGTCTGACGATGCTCCATCCGGGGCTGCCGGAGGAGCTGCGCGGCACCTACGCGGCCCTCGCGCACCCGGCACTGATCGAGCATCTGACCGGGCTCGGGGTGACGGCGCTGGAGCTGATGCCGGTGCACCAGTTCGTCAACGACCACCGGCTGGTCGACATGGGGCTGAACAACTACTGGGGCTACAACACGATCGGTTTCTTCGCCCCGCACAACGCGTACGCCTCCTGGGGCGACCGGGGCCAGCAGGTGCTGGAGTTCAAGTCGGCGGTGCGGGCGCTGCACGACGCGGGGATCGAGGTGATCCTCGACGTGGTCTACAACCACACCGCCGAGGGCAGCCATCTGGGCCCGACGCTGTCGTTCCGCGGGATCGACAACCAGAAGTACTACCGGCTGGCCGAGGACGCCCGCTACTACACGGACACGACGGGCACGGGGAACTCGCTGCTCATGCGGTCCCCGCACGTCCTGCAGATGATCATGGACTCGCTGCGGTACTGGGTGACCGAGATGCACGTGGACGGCTTCCGCTTCGACCTCGCGGCGACGCTCGCCCGGCAGTTCCACGAGGTGGACCGGCTGTCGTCGTTCTTCGACCTGGTGCAGCAGGACCCGGTGGTCTCCCAGGTGAAGCTGATCGCGGAGCCGTGGGACGTGGGCGAGGGCGGCTACCAGGTGGGCAACTTCCCGCCGCTGTGGACGGAGTGGAACGGCAAGTACCGGGACACCGTGCGCGATCTGTGGCGGGGCGAGCAGCGCACGCTCGCGGAGTTCGCCTCCCGGCTGACCGGCTCCTCCGACCTCTACCAGGACGACGGCCGCCGCCCGCTGGCCTCGATCAACTTCGTGACCTGCCACGACGGGTTCACCCTGCACGACCTGACGGCGTACAACGACAAGCACAACCTGGCCAACGGGGAGGACAACCGGGACGGCGAGAGCCACAACCGGTCGTGGAACTGCGGGACGGAGGGCGAGAGCGACGACCCGGAGGTGCTGCGGCTGCGGGCCCGCCAGATGCGCAACTTCGTCGCCACGCTGCTGCTGTCCCAGGGTGTGCCGATGATCAGCCACGGGGACGAGTTCGGGCGTACGCAGAAGGGCAACAACAACGCCTACTGCCAGGACAGCGAGCTGGCGTGGGTGCACTGGCCCGAGGGCGGCAGCGAGCTGCTGGACTTCACGCGCGCGCTCACCCGGCTGCGCCGCGAGCACCCCGTGTTCCGGCGGCGGCGCTTCTTCCACGGGCGGCCCGTGGAGGGCACCCACGACGAGCTGTCGGACATCGCCTGGTTCACTCCGGAGGGCGGCGAGATGGCCCAGCGGGACTGGGAGCGGGCGCAGGCGTCGGCGCTGTCGGTGTTCCTCAACGGCAACGCGATCTCTGAGCCGGGGCCGCGCGGGGAGCGGATCTCCGACGACTCCTTCCTGCTGCTGTTCAACGCCTCGTCGAAGCCCCTGGAGTTCGTGGTGCCCGTCGACCACGGGCGGCAGTGGCAGGTGGTCGTGGACACCGCCGACCCGGAGCCCGTCGCGCAGGGTGCGGGCCGCAAGGTGCAGGCGGGCGACCGGCTGACCCTGGTGGACCGGAGCATGACGGTGCTGCAGCGGCCGGCCTGAGCCCGCGCGGTGTTCGCGGTGAGCCCGGTGAGCCCGGGTGACAGGAAAGCGGGCGGGGCGGGTACGTAGGTCTCCATGACCTCTGCGCGCCCCGCCCCCGTCACACCCACGGCCACCTACCGGCTGCAGCTGCAGCCCGCGTTCCCGTTCGCGGCCGCGGCGGAGGCCGTGCCGTATCTGGCCTCGCTCGGTGTGTCGCATCTGCATCTCTCGCCGGTCCTGGAGGCCGTACCGGGCTCGCCGCACGGCTACGACGTGGTGGACCACGCGCGCGTGCGTGCGGAACTGGGCGGCGAGGAGGGGCTGCGGGCGCTGGCGGGCACCGCGCGGGAGCACGGGCTCGGGCTGGTCGTGGACATCGTGCCGAACCACATGGCGATGGTGCCGCGCCACAACCGCGCCCTGTGGGAGGTGCTGCGGGAGGGCCCGGAGTCGCCGTACGCGCGCTGGTTCGACATCGACTGGGAGGCGGGCGGCGGCCGGCTGCTGCTCCCCGTCCTCGGCGGCCCGGTCGGCGCGGAGCTGGAGCGGCTGCGGGTCGACGGCGGGGTGCTGCGCTACTACGACCATGTCCTGCCGTTGCGGGAGGGCACCGCCGAGCTGCCGCTGCCGCACCTGCTGGACGCCCAGTGGTACCGGCCGGTGTGGTGGCGGCTGGCCCGCACCGAGCTGAACTACCGACGGTTCTTCAGCATCTCGGAGCTGATCGGGGTGCGGGTGGAGGACCCGGAGGTCTTCGAGGCCACCCACGGCACGATCCTGCGGCTGCTGCACGAGGGCGTCCTCGACGGGCTGCGGATCGACCACCCGGACGGCCTCGCCGACCCCGACGGCTATCTGGAGCGGCTGCACGAGGCCACCGGCGGCCGCTGGACGGTCGTGGAGAAGATCCTCGCGGACGGGGAGCGGCTGCCGGACTCCTGGCCCGTCGCCGGCACCACCGGCTACGACGCCCTGCGCCGCGTCGACGGCCTCTTCACCGATCCCGCGGGGGCCCGGGAGCTGCTGGACCTGTACCGGCGCTTCGCGGCCCCGCAGACCGACCGCGGCGGCGACTGGGCGGCGACCGCGCGGCGGGCCGCGTACGGGGTGCTCTCGCACGAGCTGGCGGCCGAGCGGGACCGGCTGACCCGGCTCGCCTCCCGGATCTGCGCGGACGCCCCGGATCCCGCCCTGCGCGACCGGGCGCCCTGGGCGCTGCGCACGGCCCTGGAGGAGCTGCTGGTCCGGCTGGAGGTGTACCGGCCGTACGCCTCGGGCGACGCGGCCGCCGTGGTCACCGAGAAGGCGGCCGAGGAGGCCCGGGGGGCGTTCACGGTGGCGGAGGAGGCGGGCGCCGTCGACGTGGTGCGGTCGCTGGTGCTCGGCGGGGCGGGGCCGCTGCGCGCGGAGTTCCGGGCCCGCTTCGCGCAGACGGCGTCCGCGCTGCGCGCCAAGGCCGTGGAGGACACGGCGTTCTACCGGTACGTCCCGCTGCTCGCGGCGAACGAGGTGGGCGGCGAGCCGGGCCGCCCCGGGGTGTCCCCGCCGGAGTTCCACGCGTACTGCGCGCGCGTGCAGCGCGACTGGCCGGCGACCGGGACGGCCGTCTCGACGCACGACACCAAACGCAGCGCCGACGTACGGGCCGCGCTGGCCGTGCTCACCGAGTGCCCGGACCGCTGGGCGGAGGTCCTGGAACGGGTCACGCGCGCGGAGGCGGAGGTGCCGGACGGTCAGCTCGCGTGGGCCGCCTGGCAGACGGTCTTCGGACTGGGCCCGGCGGCCCCCGAGCGCGTCCAGGAGGCGCTGCTCAAGCACGTGCGCGAGGCGGGCCTGTACACGAGCTGGACCGAGCAGGAGCCGCCGTACGAGGAGGCGGTGGCCGCGTTCGTCGCGGTGGGCCCGTGCGGGGCGCCCGGCGAGCGGGTGGCGGAGCTGCGCCGCGCGCTGGACCCGCACATCCGGGCCAATGTGCTCGGCACGGCTTTGGTGCATCTGACGATGCCGGGCGTGCCGGACGTCTACCAGGGGACGGAGGACGACTACCGCGCCCTGGTGGACCCGGACAACCGGCGTCCCGTACGGTTCCCCCCCGAGGATCCCGGCCCCAAGGCGGCGGTGACCCGGGCCGCGCTGCGGCTGCGCCGGCGCCGGCCGGGCTCGTTCGGGGCCGCGGCGACGTACGAGCCGTTGACCGCCGAGGGGCCGGCCGCGGAGCACTGCCTGGCGTTCGCGCGCTCGGGCGGGACGGTCACGGCCGTGACCCGGCTGTCGCTGCGGCTGGCGCGGGCGGGCGGCTGGCGGGAGACCCGGCTGCCGCTGCCGCCGGGGCGGTGGGCCGACGTCCTGACACCGGGCCGGGAGTTCGAGAGCCACGCACGCGTGGCGGACCTTTTCGCTGAGCTGCCGGTGGCGTTGCTGGAGCGCGCGGACTGAACTGCAGCGCCCCAAAGGGGCGCGGGGCCTTGTCGACATGCGGCTCCGCCGCGATGGGGGTCCCCCCCCCGCTCATGGGGGTCCCTCCCGCTCGAGCGAAGCCGAGAGTGGGGGGAGAAGCCGAGAGTGGGGGAACGACCAGCCACGACGGACCCGCAGGTGACGCACCGGGCTTCCGCCGAGCGCTCAGCCCTTCCGGGCGCCCCCGAAGGCTCCCCTGGGCGTTCTTGACAGTTCACGGAGTCCGTGGGGTACTGCGGAGAGCGAAGCCGGTCGGACATGACGGGGGTGAGTCTCCTGCCGGTGCTGCGCTACCCGACGGTGAGTGAACTGACGTCCCGCGCCCGGGCACTGACCGTGCGGCATCCCGGTCTGTGCGCCCTGCGGCAGGTGGGGCTCTCCCGCGCGGGCCGTCCGCTGCAGCTGCTGTCCGTGGGGCGCGCGCGGCGGGCCGTGCTGGTCGTCGCGGGTGCCCACGCCAACGAGCCCACCGGCGGCCCCACCCTGCTGGCCCTGGCCGAACGGGTGCTGCACGAACGGGAGTTGCGCAGTGACACCTCCTGGCACTTCCTGCTGTGCGCGGACCCGGACGGCGCGAGTCTGCACGTCACGCCCGCGCCGCGCAGTCTGCTGGAGTACCACCTCGGGTTCTTCCGGCCCGCGGGCCCGGAGCAGCCGGAGTGGTCGCCCGCCGTGCTGCCGCCCGACCGGCTGCCACCCGAGACCCGCGCGCTGACCCGGGTCATCGACGAGCTGCGGCCCTACCTCCAGGTGACCCTGCACGGCACCGATCTGGGCGGCAGCTGGGTGCAGTTGACGAAGGACATCCCGGGGCTCGCCGAGCCGTTCGCGAAGTCGGCGGCGCAGTTGCACATCCCCGTCGAGACGGGCGCCTCGGACGCGGCGGGCTGGCCGGTGTCCGGGCCGGGGGTGCGGGTGATGCCGGACGCCGACGCGGGGGCGGCGTACCCGAGCATGCCGGACGACGCCCGGAACAGTACCTGGTACCACGCGCATCGCTACGGCGGTCTGACGGCGGTGGTGGAGGTGCCGATGTGGGCGAGCGACCTGGTGGACGACTCCGCTCCGCATCCCGCGCCGGCCGCGGCGATCCGGCGTCTCGCGGCGCGGCTGCTGCGGGACGCGCGGGAGGTGGAGCGGGTGCACGCCGAGGCGCTGCCGCGTCTGGAGGGCGTGGACGGGCCGCTGCTGCGGGCGGCGAGATGGGCGCTGGAGCTGGTGCCGGGACTGGCCGCGGACTGGACCCACACCCCGCCCGCGGACACGACGATGGCGTACGTCGGCAGCGTGGACGCCTTCGCCCGGCGGCTGCCCCTGAGGGCGGCGGCGATGCTGTGGCGGGTGCTGCAGGAGAGCGACGACCACGCGGCCCCGCGGCTGGAACAGCTCGTCGAGGTGTGGAGCGACGCGTTCGCCGTCCGCTTCGGCGCCCGCTGGGTACCGCTGGAGCACCAGGTCGAGCACCAGAGCCGTACGGTCGTCGCGGCGGCCCTGCACGCGCGCGAGAGGGCGGCGTAGGGCACACGCGCGTACCGTGACGCCGCCCCCTCTGCCGGGGTCAGGCCCCGGGTGCCGCGGTCTCGGTCTCGTCCAGGGCGAACACCGCGCCCGTCCTGGCCTGCATCTCGCAGGCGTTCGAGAAAGTCTCGGTGTACGCGACGGGACGCCCGTTCCACTGTCCGCTCGCGTGGGCCGTCACCGGCGCGTAGACGAGGGTGCAGACGGTGTCCCGGGCGGCCGGGAGGGCGTGGAGGTCGCCGTTGACCGCGGTGAGCTGGTCGCAGGCCTCGGCGGCGCGGCGGTGGCCCTGGGGCGGGCCGCACAGCAGCAGGGCGCCGCGGGTGCCGGCGGTGGGGGCGGTGTCCCGGGTGACCGAGAGCTGGAGCCAGTTGCCGGGCTTGGGAGCCTGCGATGCCGGGGGTGCCGGGGAGGTCTGGGAAGCCGCCTGTACCGGAGCGGCACCGGCGGCGAGGAGGAGGGCTGCCACGGCCGGCAGCAGGGCGCGCCGCACGGGTGCCGGGGGAAGGGGGTGCGGGGCGGGGTGCGAGTGTCTCATTCCCGGTGCATCGGCACGGCGGCCTGGGTTCCCCAGTCCGGCTCACCCGAACGCGTGGGCCGGCGGGGCCGACCGGCCAGTTCGAACGCCGCGAGCACGACCCGCGCCTGGTACTCCACCTGGCGGGCGACGGGGATCCAGCGGGCCTGGCAGTCGTCCCGGTAGGCGGCGCACCACCGGTCGATGAGCGCGTCCAGCTCCGGCAGCACCCCGGCCGGGTCGTGGTCCGCGCCCCTGACGAGCTGGTGCAGCAGGCCCGCCGTGCGGACGGCGATGCGCCGCCCCGCGATGCGCAGTGCGGTCAGATGGGCGGTGCTCAGCGGCGGAAGGGGGTGCCCGGGGTCGGCGGTGTCGGGGTCCCAGGCGTCGGCGAGCCCGGGGCAGACCAGCAGGTAGTCGTCGACGGGCGCGAGCAGCCGGTCCGCCTCGGTGGTCCCGGCGAGCCGGGGCCGCACCCGGGCGAGGATGTCCTCCAGCACGCGTGAGTCGTGGCGCAGGTCGCCGCTCACGGCCCGCAGCGCCGCGTCCCGGTCGGCGGGCGGGGAGCCGTCCTCCACGGCGGCCACGCCCCACATGGGCGCCTCGACGACCGCGGTGACCGTGCCGTGCCGGTGCGGGTGGTACCAGGTGGACTCGACGGCGGCCTCGGTGATGGCGGCGGCCAGGTCGCGCGGGTGCGGCGGCGGGATCCGGTAGACGGCGGGTCCCAGGCCGGGCCAGTACAGGGTGTCGTAGGCGCCGAGTTCACGCGGGATGCCGAGGCGGGCGGCGGCGTGGGCCATGCGCCGGTCGATGCCGGGCAGGTCGCGGGTGAGTTCGACGAAGCCGCCGCCGACGTCGACGCCGTGCAGCGAGCACTGGAAGAAAGGTTTCAGTTCGTCCTGGAGGCGGAGCAGCGCGCGGGTCTCCGGGAGTGCGGCGGCGGCCGCCCCGTCGGGCAGCCACTCGGGCTGTTCGAGGAAGCCGGGCCGGAAGAAGTGCCGGAAGTAGCGGCCGAGGCTGTAGGGGCCGGTCAGCCAGCCCTCGTTGCGGCGCAGGCCGTCGGGGTCGAGGCAGAGCAGCAGGTTCCAGGTGGCGTCGGCGCCCTCGGTGAGCCGGGGGTCGGCGAGGGCGCGTTCGGCCAGTCTGAGGACGGTGGCGCCGCCGACGGGCTCGTTGGCGTGCGGTCCGGCGACGACGAGGGCCTGGCGGGCGCCCCGGCCGACGGAGAGCAGCCACAGCGGGGTGCCCGCGCGGGAGACGCCGACGCGGCGGAGCCTGGCGTCCCGGGGGCGGCGGGCGGCGAGCGCGGCGGCACGGGCCGCGAGCTCGTCCACGGTCGGGTAGCGGAGGAGTGGCGGCAGGGCACACCTCCATGACGGCGCCGTCGCTTCACCGGGCGTATCCGGTGTACGCACCCTGTGTCATGGTGTGGGGGTACGTCAACACCACCGTATCCGCCCTTACTTGGGCAAGACGGTCGAGCCGCCCCGCCCGGTCGCCCGGCGGCGGCGCGGTTCAGTTGACGGAGAGGCGGAACGCCACCTTCCCGAAGGAGACCTGGTCGCCCTCGCGGACGACGGCCGCGCCGATGACCCGGCGGCCGTTGACGGTGGTGCCGTTGGTGGAGCCGAGGTCGCGCAGCACCCACATGCCGCCCTGCCGGGTGAGTTCGGCGTGCACCCGCGAGACGCTCTCGTGGGTCAGCCGCAGCCCGTTGACGGGGTCGCGGCCGATGCGCAGCGCCTGTTCGGTGCCCGGATGCGGCAGCAGCAGCTTGGGCAGCCGCTCGGCCTGCCAGGCCCGGCGCAGCCGCACGGTGAACCCGGAGAGGGCCTCGACGGAGCCGAAGACCACGCGCGCGAAGCGGTTCTCCTTGGGCAGGTCGGCGGTGAGCGCCGCCAGTTCGTCGGAGTGGTGGGCGGCGAGCGCGAGTTCCATGCGCCGGATGAACGTGTCGTGCGACAGGCGGCCCATGGCGACGCCGTCACGCAGCACCTTCAGCGCCCTGTCGCGCTCCGCGTCGGACAGCCGCGCGGGGTACGGGTTCACCTCAAAAGACGACGTCACGCTCGTGATTGTCGGTCAGTGAACCCCGGGTGTCCAGGAAACGGGGAAACGCTCGCACGCGCGCGTGGCCGAAGACACCCGCCGCGCCGGGGGTGTTGCCTCGGTGGTGGGGTCCGTTTGGAGCACGATGGACCCGGCTACATCACGGTGAGCAGACGTAAGGGGAACCGTCCGTGCAGTTCGAGGTGTGGGCACCACAGGCCGGCCGGGTGACGCTGGAGTGCGACGGCGTCACACGCGCGCTCCGGCCCGATCCGGAGCGGGCCGGCTGGTGGACGGGCGAGGCCGAGGCCGTCGACGGTACGCGGTACGGCTTCGCGGTGGACGACGGTCCGGTGCGTCCGGACCCGCGCTCGCGCCGTCAGCCGGACGGGCCGGACGGGCTGAGCGCGGTCGTCGACCAGGACCGGTACGCGTGGCGCGTGGAGTGGTCCGGGCGACCGCTGCCGGGCGCGGTCCTGTACGAGCTGCACGTGGGCACGTTCACCGCCGACGGCACCCTGGACGCGGCCGCCGGGCGTCTCGGCCATCTGGCCGAACTGGGCGTCACCCACGTCGAGTTGATGCCGCTGTGCCCGTTCCCGGGCCGGCACGGCTGGGGGTACGACGGGGTCTCGCCGTGGGCGGTGCACGAGCCGTACGGCGGTCCCGAGGCACTGAAGCGGTTCGTCGACCGGGCGCACGGACTGGGGCTCGGCGTCGTCCTGGACGTCGTGCACAACCACCTGGGCCCGTCGGGCAATTACCTGCCCGAGTTCGCCCCGTACTTCACCGAACGCCATCACACGCCCTGGGGCGCGGCCGTCAACCTGGACGCGCCCGGCTCGGACGAGGTGCGGGCGTACCTGCTGGGCAGTGCGCTGGCCTGGCTGCGGGACTACCGGATCGACGGGCTGCGGCTGGACGCGGTGCACGCGCTCGCCGACACGCGCGCGTGCCACTTCCTGGAGGAGCTGTCGACGGCGGTGGACGCGCTCGCCGCCGACACTGGCCGGCCGCTGTTCCTGATCGCCGAGTCCGACCTCAACGACCCCCGGCTGATCACGCCCCGCCGCCAGGGCGGCCTCGGGCTGCACGCCCAGTGGAACGACGACTTCCACCACGCCCTGCACACCGCGCTCACCGGGGAGTCCCAGGGCTACTACGCCGACTTCGCGCGCGATCCGTTCGCGGCGCTCACCAAGACCCTCACCGGCGGGTACTTCCACGACGGCGGGTACTCCGGCTTCCGGGAGCGGCGCCACGGGCGCCCGCTGGACCGCGCCCGCGTCCCCGCGCACCGGCTGCTGGGCTACTCCCAGACCCACGACCAGGTCGGCAACCGGGCGCAGGGCGACCGGCTCGGGGCGGCGCTCTCCCCCGGGCTGCTCGCCTGCGCCGCGGCGCTGACGCTGACCGCGCCGTTCACGCCGATGCTGTTCATGGGCGAGGAGTGGGCGGCGGGCACGCCCTGGCAGTACTTCACCGACCACACCGATCCCGAGCTCGCCGAAGCCGTACGGCGGGGCAGGCGGCGGGAGTTCGCGGCGCACGGCTGGGCCGAGGCGGACGTACCGGACCCGCAGGAGCCGGCGACCCGGGACCGCTCCTGCCTGGACTGGGCGGAGCCGGAGCGTGACCCTCACGCGCGCGTGCTGGCCTGGTACCGCGAGCTGATCGCGCTGCGGCACGCGCAGCCGGACCTCACCGACCCCGACCTCGCCGACATCAAGGTCGCCCATGACGCCCGGGCACGGTGGCTCGCCTTCCGGCGGGGGGACGTGCGTGTGGCGGTGAACCTCGGCAAGAACCCGGCGGCGATTCCGCTCGGGCCCCGCCCGGCCCGCGTCCTCGCCGCGTGGGAGCCGGTTTCCGTCCCGGGGGCGGACGGGCTGCTTCAGGTGCCTGGGGAGTCGTGCGTGGTGCTGTTGCAGGAGTGAGCGTTTCCCGGTGTCGGGCGAGCGGCATCCCGGGGGGGCGGATCCTGTCGTCTGCCGAGTGCGGGTTCGTCGTGGCCGGTCGCGCAGTTCCCCGCGCCCCTTGGGGGCGCAGTGCCGGCCGTCGCTCAGCCGCCCAGGCGCATTTGCCCTACCCCTCCTCGTCCTCCCGGAGGTCCGTCACGCGTTCCAGCAGGATCGGCTCCCAGGCGTGGCGGAGGTGGGTGTGCAGGACGGGGAGCGGGGTCGTGCCGTGGCCGTTCAGGCGGTCGGCGAGACGGCTGACGCTGTCGCAGCGGGCGAGCCAGAGGCCGCGCAGGCAGGGGCGGGCGCCGTAGCCGGCGAGGGTGGCGGCGCGGACGGCGGCGCCGGAGCCGACAGCGAGGGCGAGTCCGGCGATGTCCTCGGCGGGGTCGCCGATCACCGCGTCCGTCCAGTGGAGGACGCCGCGTACCCGGCCGTCGGCGCTGACCACGAGGTGCTCGCCGCGCAGCCGGTGGTGGACGAGCACGGCGGTGGCGGGCTGCGCGGCGAGCTGGGCGGCGCCGGCCTGGGTGAGCTGGTGCAGGCGCCCGGGGTCGAACTCGTCGGCGCGGGCGAGGGTGTCGGCGGCGGCCACGGCCATGCGGCGCAGCGCCTCCAGGGAGCGCGGGGCGGTGCGGGGCACGCCGAGCGTCTCGGCCTGCCGGGGCGGTACCTCGCGCAGTCCGCCGAGGAGGCCCGCGAGGTCGGCCTCGCCGACGGCGGACACGTCGTGCTCCTCGGCGGTGCCGCCGGGCACCTTGGTGTCCAGGGTGTAGGTGAGCCCCGGGGACCACTCGCCGTGCGCGACGCTGGTCGGCACGGCGACGGGCACGTGCGGGCGGACGAGGTCCCGCAGCCGCAGTTCGCGGCGCCGGCGGACGGTGGCGTCGTGGTCGGGGGCGAGCCGCAGCACATGCCGGGTGCCGACCCACCAGGTCCAGTGCCCGCCCTCCTCGGCGACGGGCCTCACCTGGGGTCCCGGTCCGCCTGGGCCGCCCTCCTTGAGGAGCGCGCGGACCAGTCGGCGGACGGTGTCCGCGGTGGGTGTCGGTGCCTGGGTCATGATCGCGCCGTTGCCGTTCGGGTGGGTGCCGGACTCCTGAGGGGTGGGCTGGTGGGGCGGGCTCAGTCGACGACGACCAGCTCGCGGGTGGTGTCGTTGAGGCGGCGGCCGCCGTCCTCGGTGACGGTGACGATGTCCTCGATGCGTACCCCGAACCGGCCGGGCAGGTACACGCCGGGCTCCACGGAGAAGCACATGCCGGGCACGAGGGCCTGTTCCTCGCCCTCGATCATGTACGGCGGCTCGTGGGTGGTGACGCCGATGCCGTGGCCGGTGCGGTGGATGAAGTACGCGCCGTACCCGGCGTCGGCGATGACCGCGCGGGCGGCCCGGTCGACCTCCTGGCAGGCGACACCGGGGCGTACGGCGCGGAAACCGGCCTCCTGGGCCTCGCGGACGAGGTCGTGGACCCGGCGTTCCTCGTCGGTGGGTTCGCCGACGTGGACGGTGCGGGAGGTGTCGGAGCCGTAGCCGTCCTTGAGGCCGCCGAAGTCGAGGACGACCATGTCGCCGCGTTCGATGACCCGGTCGCCGACCTCGTGGTGCGGGTTGGCGCCGTTGGGGCCGGAGGCGACAATGGTGAAGTCGACCTGGGAGTGCCCGAACCGGCGCAGCAGCTCGGCGAGGTCGGCGCCGACGTCGGACTCGCGGCGCCCGGCGAAGGGCATGGTGCGGATCTCCTCGAACGCCCGGTCGGCGGCGGCGCCCGCGGCGGCCATCAGCTCCAGCTCGGCCGTGTCCTTGACGGCCCGCAGCATCGGCAGGACGTCGGTGAGGGCGGCGTAGGAGGTGCCGGGCAGGGCCCGTTGCAGGCCCAGCAGGTGCATCGCCCAGGCGTTGTCGCTGACGCCGAACCGTCCGCGCGGGTCGAGGAGGGCGGCGGTGACGGCGTAGGGGTCCTTGCCGTCGGTCCAGTCCCGCAGGGTGAGCGCGGAGGCGCCGGCCGCCTTCGCGGCGTCCGGGGCCTCCAGGGTGGGGACGACGAGGACGGGGTCGTGGCCGGGGGCCAGGGCGAGCAGGGTGAGCCGTTCGGTGGCGGCGGGGGGTGCGTACCCGGTGAGCCAGACGAGGTCGGGTCCCGGTGCCACGAGCAGCCCGGCGAGTCCGGCGTCGGCGGCGTCGCGCGCCGCGCGTTCCATACGGGCCCGGTAGTCGTCGGCGGTGAAGGGCGCGTACGCGGTGCCGGTCATCCGGGTCTCCCTCGGTGGTGACGATGACTACGGGCAGTATCCTGCCCGGACAGCGGGGGCCGCGCGAGCCGGTTCGCGCGGCGCACGCGGGCGCGTCGGGCCCGCTCAGCCCTCCAGCGCCATACGGACACCCAGGAGCAGCAGCACGCCGCCGGAGACCTGCTCCAGGCGGCGGCGCACCCCGGCCCGGGACAGCACGGCCTTCATCCGGCCGACGAACCAGACGTAGAGGCCGTAGTAGCCGACCTCGTAGACGGCCCACAGGGCGGCGAGGCCCACCTCCCCCACTGCCTTAAGGGCGTGGGAGGTGCCCCCATGGGCAGGTGCGGGGCGCCCTCGGGGACGAACTGCGGCAGGAAGGACAGGGCGAAGACGGCCGCCTTGGGGTTGGCGAGGTTCAGCAGCAGCCCGGCCCGGTAGGACGCCCGGCCGCTCCGTTCCCCGGTGTCCCAGTCCGTGGCACCGGCACCGGCACCGTCGTCACCGTCCCGCTTCATGCGGCGCGCCTGCCGCAGCGCCTGGACGCCGAACCAGACCAGCACGATCGCGCCGACGACGCGCATCACGTCGTACGCCACCTGGGAGGCCGCCAGCAGGGCGGTCAGGTCAGAAAGCCGGCGCGGCGGCTGCGCAGCGACTCCTTGATGATCAGCACGGTGCTGGGTCCGGGTGAGGCGGCGACGAGCGTGCAGGCGCCGAGGAAGGCGAGGAGGGTGCTGGGCATGGGCTCATGGTCGCCCTCCGGGGGCTGCCGTGACCAGTGGCGCTCGACGGGGGCCGGTCCGCCGCGCCACGCCTTCCGGCCGGGTGAGCTCACACGACCACACCGGGAACGACGACCAACTGATGGTGGACGCCGCTCTCATGACGGATCGTCAGAGTGACCTGGCGACCGGGGCGGGTCTCTCCGACCGCGCGGGCCAGGTCCGTCGCCGAGTCGATCCGCGTCCCGCCGAACGCCAGCAGGACGTCTCCTCGCACCAGCCCCGCGGTGTACCCGGGCCCTGGCACGTGGACGGCGACGATCCGGGCGCCCGCCCGCTCCGCGTCCACGGCCTCCACGCCCAGGGTGGCGCGGGCGGACCGGGGCGACGACGCGGCGGAGCCCGGACGCGCGGGCTCGGCCAGGGCCCGTCCCGTCTTCCGCTGGAACTCCGTCAGTCCGCTCATCCCGATCGCGGTCGCCCCGACCGTGCCCAGCCCCACGCCGGAGAGCAGGAGTAGCGCTCCGGCGAGCAGGACGAGCAACGGGGCCGTCAGCCGGCCGCCTCGGAGGGCGGCGTGCGGGTGCCGGGCCCGGCCGCCCCTCTCGGCGCCGCCGCCGGGGTCCTGGCCGGGCAGGGGCTTGGGACGCAACGCGGTCTGTTCCATGGATCGCCTCCGCCTGGTGCCCTACCCGGGGCACCGGCGCCCGACGTACCACGAACGAGTGAGACTGGCTCAGGGGCAGCAGCGGTACGGGCGGAACGACTGCCCACAGCGGCGAGGTCAGCCGGTGTGGCCCGCCGTGTGGGGGACGGGCACAGCGGGGGCGCGGTCCGGGAGGAAGCCGTGGGCTCGGCGGGCGAGGTGGGCGGGCTTGTAGCGGTCGACCTCGCGATGCCAGTGCAGCACGCCGGCCATCCAGTTCCGCAGGTCGGCCACGTAGTTCCCCATCGCGGCCCGCGCCTCGGCGGACAGCTGGAAGTCGTCGTACAGGACGGGCAGTTCGTGCGCGACGATGTGTTCGAACTGGCGCATCCGCTGGGTCATCAGGTCGTGGACGATGCCGAGCGCGGTCGGGTAGTCGCAGCCGAAGAAGTTCTGCACGACGAGGATCGCGTTGTGCATCTCGCCCTCGTACTCGATCTCCTTCTGGTACGAGAAGACGTCGTTGGTGAGACAGCCGTGGTCGATGGCGGCGTTCTCCAGGGCCTGGACCGGGCCGGTGCGGTGGATCTCGGGCGGGATCGCGGGGCCCTGGCCCATGCGGCACATGCTCAGGGTGAGGTCGGAGCCGAAGGTGGCGCGGCGCATCTCCAGATAGTCGACCGGGTCGGGGACGCGGTTCTGGACATGGTTGGACAGCTCCCACAGCCAGCTCTCGGTCATCTTGTCGACGGCGGCGCGCAGGGGACGCCGCTCGTCGGGGGTCAGACCGGCGGTCGTGCGGGCCCACAGGTCGATCAGGCCGCGTTCCATGCCGTTGACGGGGACGACGGGTACCGGCTCGTCGTCGAGGGGCATGCAGGCCGACAGGCGGGCGGTGGTCAGGCGGGCGCCGGCCAGGTCGTGGCGGCGACCGAAGACCAGGGGGTAGTAGTCGTCGGCGTAGGTGCCCCAGGCGAGCCACTGGGCGCTGAGGTCGAGGGCCTCGGGGGTGGCGTCCGGATCGAGGCCGGCCGAGCACAGCGGGAGGTCGTAGGCGTCGAGCTTGTCCTCGTCCCAGACGCCCTCCGCCAGCATGCCCGTGCCGTGCATCCACGCGGTCAGGCGGGGGCGGGCCGCCGCCAGATGGGGGCTGAGTTCGACCTGGTAGGGCATGTGGAAGTCGGGCAGCAGCGACGGGCCGACCTTCTGGAACGGCACGTGCGCGTAGGCGCGCAAGCGTTCCGAGGCGGCCGAGGCGAGAAGCGCCACGACGTCGGCGGCGGTGGTGCCCGGGCCGGTCAGCCGCTGCCAGGGGGCGACGGAGACGGCGCCCTGGTTCATGTAGCGGCTGGAGCGCAGGTGCCACTCGTGGCCGCCGGACTGCCAGTCCTGCAGGCCCTTGGTGTACGCGGCGACGGCGGCTACCTCGTCGGGACCGAGACCCTTCTCCAGGGCGAGGGCGGGCACCTCGGTGAACGCGGTGTGCTCGAACTGGTGGAGACGGGAGGTGAGGATGTCGTTGACGGTGTCGGCTGCCTCCTGGGTGGTGCAGCCGAAGAAGGTCTCCAGGACGAGCACGCCGTTGCTGTTCTCCCCCTCGTCCTCGACCTCGCGCTGGTAGGAGAACAGGTCGTTGCGCAGGTGGACGGCGTCGGAGAAGGTCTCCATCAGCACACGCAGCGGCCTGGAGCCGGCCACGGACGCGGGGACCTCGGCGGTGGCGTACTCCACGAGCCCGGCCGACCAGGGGGCGCCGCCCACCTTGCGCCGCATCTCGATGTACTCGACGGGGTTCGCGATCCGCCCCTCGTCGATGTTGGACAGCTCCCACATCGACTCGTTGAGGAGATGTTCCGTGGCCACGGCGAAGCGGCGCAGCCAGTCCTGCGACATGGCGGGCACGGTGCGCTCCCACAGGTCCTTCAGCCCCGCCTCGACCGGGTTGCGCGGCTCGGGTACGGGCGCGGCCGGGTCCAGCGGCATGAACAGCGGGAGCCGCTCCAGATGGGCCTTGCCGGCGGCGCGGTCCGGGATGCGCTTGAACATGTCGAGGAAGTGGTCGTCGAAGAAGAACACCCACACGTACCAGTCCGTGATCAGCGACAGCGCGGTGCCGTCGCAGTCGGGGTGGGTGTAGGCGCAGAGCAGGCCGTAGTCGTGCGCCTCCAGGTCGGCCTGCTCCCAGATCCCGGACCCCTCCAGCATGCCCATGTCGCGCGCCCAGCGCGTCGAGTGGGCGCGTGCCTCCTCGACATGCGGGTTCAGCCGGGCGGGGTGCGGCATGTAGAAGTGCGGGAGTTCGAACGGCTGCGTCATGACCGGGGCCCTACCCGGGGGCCCGGGAGGCATCCGTACGGCGGCACATGATCACACCATCGCGTGAACCGGACGCGCAAGGCCGCCCGCGAGATCCCCCGGTTCCCCCACACGCGCCCTTCGTGGGCGTCGGCGGGGAGCGGTTCGATCACGCCCTTCAGGCAGCTCTCCAGAGTCGCGTCCAGGGCGCCGCGAACGGCGGGGTCGTAGGGGAAGGCGTCCCGTACCTGCCGGATGATCGCCGGGTGCCGCTCGGCCAGGACGCCGTGCGCGAAGGAACCGGGCTCGTCGCCGACGATGACGGGCGGCGGGACGGTTCGGTGTCGGGCATACGGCTCACCTTGACATGCTCCTCGCCCTGAAGGGCGAGGATTCTGGCCTTCCCTGACTGGTCGCTGAGCCGCTACGCGGCACGGGGTCCGGTCGGGAATCCATGGCTTCCTGTTTCTTCGCGCTGTGCCGGGATCTCTCCTGGTCTTACCGGCGCTCCGCAGGCCGGTACCGCCAGTCCGGCGGCCTGTTTGACGTTGATCGCGGCATTGTGGTCCCGGTCGTGGACCGCGCCGCAGGCGGTACAGGTCCATTCCCGGACGTCGAGGGGTTTGGGTCCGTCCACGGCGCCGCAGGTGGAGCAGGTCTGGGAGGTCGGTGATCAGGCGCGTGGACAGCTGACCGGCCGTCGGGAACGGCCGCCCGGCCTTACGGGCGTCCTCACGGGCGCGGACCGCGTCGTTGAACACGACGCGGGCGCACCCGAACGCCCTGGCCAGCGCGGCCCGCTGGGCGGCATCGGGGTACAACCTGAAGGCGTACCTGAGCTGCATGGCGATCACAGCAGGCAAGTCGAACCCACGTCGTCACCGGGAACATGTGAGCGACTCGTCACCGTCACGAGCAGGGTCCGGCTCCGCCGGAACGCCACCGCGACGCCACCGTCAGATTCGCCTCACCCCCGGCCTGAAGGCCGGAGAACCGCGAATGAATCCCGGTAGCGCCCGTGGTGGGCGCGGGTCGGGTATTCGTCAGCGTGTGAACGCCCCCGTGTCCCGCCGCTCCGGTCAGCCCACCATGATCTCCCGCTCCAGGCGCGCCGCCAGGCTGAGATAGCGCGGGCGGCGGGGCACCGGGACGAGGCCGCGGATGAGGACGAACCACATCTCGGCCATACGGCGCGGCAGCCGGGCCGCCGGCTCGCGGGAGCGGCCCACGACCCGGGTGCCCACGAAGAAGCAGACCAGGGAGTGGGCGACGGCGTCGATGTCGACGTCCGGATGGATGTCGGACTCCTTCATCGCGCCCACGAGCCGACGGGTCATCAGCTCCAGCCACTCCGTGAACGGATGCCGCAGGGGTGGCTTCACCGGGACTCCCCCGGTGGCGAGCCGGAGCCCCGCGCGGGCGATCGGGCCCTCGACCGAAAGCCGCGCGAGGCCGAACGTGAGGCGCATCAGCGCTTCGAGTGCCGGATAGCCCCGGTCGTCGATCTCGACGGCGACCCGGCGTGAGGCCTGGGACTGCAACTCCATGATGGCGTGGGCGAGATCCTCCTTGGCCGCGAAGTGGAAGTAGAGCGCTCCCTTGGTGACATGGGCGTGCTCGACGATCTCGCTCAGGCTCGTCGATTCGTAGCCGTGCCGGTCGAACAGGTCGGCAGCGGCCGTGATGATCGTCGCGCGGGTCTGTTCGGCGCGTAACTGCCTCGCCATCGACTGGCACTCTCCTGGGCCGGTAAAGAACGGGTCATGCCGTTTGTTTCTTACCCCCAGTACACAATAGCTCACCGTGCGGCGGTACCCACCAGGCACTCGAAGACCGTCGACTCCCCTTGGGTTCCGACGACTTGCACGTCGGTCCCATGACCTCCCTTGGCCTCGATCCAGATGGGTTCGTCCAGCTCGGCGTACCGCTGGAAGTGCGCGTGGTACGCCACGGGCGACTGGTCGTCGGCTCTGAGCAGCCGGGCTGCCTGGCGGGCCGCCTCCAGGAGCAGCATGCCGGGAACGTGGTCCAGTGGATGGTCAAAGAAAACGGGGTGTGCGGTATCTACCCGCAGCTGCCAGCGGTCGGTTCCGTCGGCGGGGGCGAGGACCACGTCGGTGGGCAGCGCGCGGTTCACGTCGGCCGGCGCGAGACCGTCCGGCGGGGGTGCCGCGGTCACCGACTCGGGGGTGCGCCCGCCGCGCAGCCGGCGGTAGACGGGCCCGCCGACGACGGTGAAGGCGACGTCCGCCGTGGCCACCGGTTCGCCCTCGCGCCGTACGAGGGCGGTGTACCGGGCCCCGGCGGGGCGCCGGCCGCGGTACTGGACCTCGGTGAAGACCAGCTCCACCTCGGGTTCCGCCGGCAGCGGGCCCACAGCCAACCGCCCTGCCACTGTGGCGACTTGGAACTCCTGCATGACGAACTGGTGATCCAGGGGAACGTCGTACTCGGCATGCGTGATCAGGGTGCCGGCCTGCCGGACCGTCTCGACGACGAGCAGCGGGTCATAAGCGGACCAGTCGGGCGACACGTGTAACCCATGGGCCCGTGGCCACTGGGCGGAGACCGAGAACCGGTCGTCCCCGGTACGCCGCCAGCCGGTCAGCAGGGTCTCCGACAGGGCCGCGCGGTGCACGAGTTGCCGAGGCACGGTTGCGGTCAAGGACGGAGCGTCGGCAAGCTGCCGCGGTCGAGTCATGTCTCTCCCTACGGTCCCCCGAAGGCCATGGCAGACGGCGAAACCGTCCGCTCCGGTAAGCGTTAGAGTACGAGGCGACCGGTTTGTTTTCAATGAGATCAGTCGACGGCATCCTATGATCGGGGCGGACCGCGGGAGATCGCGGGTTCCGGCCAACTCCGTGCCGTGAAGGGGCTCTTATGGCGAAACAGGAGCGCGCCATCCGGACGCGCAGGGCGATCGTGGAGGCGGCCGGCGCGGTCTTCGACGAGCACGGCTACATGTCCACCACCATCGCCATGGTCCTGGAGCGCGCCGAAGTCACCAAGGGCGCCCTGTACTTCCACTTCGCGTCGAAGGAATCACTCGCCCAGGCCGTCCTGAACGAGCAGGTGCCGTTCGGCGCGGTGCCGCCGCAGTCCTGCAAGCTGCAGGAGATCGTCGACATGACCTTCGTGGTGGGTCAACGGCTGCTGAGCAACGCGCTGTTGCGGGGCAGTGTGCGGCTGGCGGTGGACCAGGAGACGCCGTCCGGCATCGATCACGGCGAGCCGTTCCGGCAGTGGGCGCAGCGGCTCACCTCCCTGCTGGAACTGGCCCGCGAGCGGGGCGAGTTGCTGCCGACGGTGAAGCCCCGGGAGACCGTGGAGCTGCTGGTGGGTTCCTTCACCGGCATCCAGCTGATGTCGCGGGCGCTCACCGGCCGCGCGGATCTCGCCGACCGGCTGTCGGTGATGTGGGCGCACATGCTGCCGAGCATCGCGGTGCCCGGTCTGCTGCCGCGCCTGGACACCCGGGCCGACCGGGGCGAGCGGGTACTGGCCTCGCTGGAGGAGCGGGCGGCGTCCTGACGGCGTACGGGAACAGCGCGGCGGG